>NZ_LUAZ01000039.1:0-200386 GCF_001647255.1 Cellulosimicrobium sp. I38E | reverse complement strand
GGAGCCGCGCGGGCGGCCCGGGCCGCCCGCGCGGCTCCTGACCCCCCGCCGGCCCCCGCCGAGCACGACATGAAGGACGTCAAGGGCTGGAAAGCGACCTTCACGTCGTGCTCGACCGCTCGCCAGGTCGTGCTCGGCGGACAGCGGGCGTCCAGGCCGCGTCGAGGCTGCTCCCCGCGACCGGTGCTATAACCGGACGGTGCCCGACCTGACCGCGTCCACCCCCGCGACCGCGCCCGAGCCGCCCGCGCCCGGCCCGACGGCGGAGCCACCCGTGACCGACGCCACCGCGCCCGCGCGCCCCGACCGTGCGACGCGACGCCGCATCGGCGCGGAGATCTGGATCGTCCTCGGCCTGAGCCTCGGGAAGTCGGCGGTCTACGCGATCATCAACATCGTCGCGCGGCTCACCGCCGGGACCCCGCTCGGGGAGCAGTCCGCGAGTCTCAACGTCAGCCAGTCGGCCCGGCCGTACCTCGATCTCACCTACCAGCTCGTCGGCATCTTCTTCGCGGTGCTGCCCGTCGCGCTCGCGCTGTACCTGCTCAGCGCGCGCGGTCGCTCGGCCGTCCGGGCGATCGGGCTCGACGGCTCGCGGCCGCTCAAGGACGTCGGGTGGGGGTTCGCGCTCGCCGCCGCGATCGGCATCCCCGGGCTCGGCTTCTACGCGCTGGGCCGCCTGCTCGGCATCACGGTCGAGGTGCAGGCGTCGGCGCTCAACGCCGCGTGGTGGACCGTGCCCGTGCTGGTCCTCGCGGCGCTCCAGAACGGGCTGCTCGAGGAAGTCATCGCCGTGGGCTACCTGTTCGAGCGCACGCGCGACCTCGGCTGGGGGCGCGTGAAGTTCGTCGTGTGGAGCTCGCTGCTGCGCGGCTCGTACCACCTGTACCAGGGGTTCGGCCCGTTCGTGGGGAACGTCGTCATGGGCGTCGTCTTCTCGTGGTTCTACACGTCCCGCTGGGGCCGGCACCGCGTCATGCCGCTCGTGATCGCCCACACGCTGCTCGACGTCGTCGCGTTCGTCGGGTACGCGCTCCTCCCCCTGGAGTGGAAGCAGTCCCTCGGGCTCGCCTGACGGCTTCCTCGCGACGCTCGCGACTCGTGAGACGCCCGGTCAGGCGATCCCGAACGCGCCCGACTCGAGGTCGACGAGGTGGGTCTCGCGGTTGCCGTAGTCGACGCCCCACGTGGGCGTGGAGAGCTCGAGGTAGTACGGCGTGAAGCCGCCCGGGAGCGAGTCGACCATCGCCTCCGACGTCCCGCCGAGGTGGTCGTCCGCCCAGGGGCTCTCCCCCTCCGGGAACCCGGTCCAGTCCTCGTCCCACGGCGAGACCCAGCCGTCCTCCTCCCGGCCGGGGGCGACGCCCGCGTTCGGGTCGTCGGCCCTCGGGACGAGGTAGGCCCACCGGGTGACCGTCATGTCCTCGCCGCGACGCGTGCCGAGCGGCGGGTCCCACGCGTTCTGCCCCTCGTCGGTCGCGACGTGCTCGCCCGGGCGGCGGGTGTCGGGCGGGGCAGCCGTGGGACCGGGCGCCAGCTCCTGCTCGGTCAGCCACACCAGGGCGAAGCTCTGGCCGATGATGTCGCTGAGCACGAGCGCCTGCGGGTGCTCCCGGGCCGCGCGCAGGTCCACGACGAACGGGTCGTCCGGGTCGGTCGCGTCGTGCTCGGTGGCGAACTGGCCCTCGCCGAGGAAGTACGCCACGCCCGGGAACCCCGGGCCCCGGCGCTGGTACTCGACCGGCAGCCGCAGCGTGACGGCGTGCCGCATCGGCAGCCCCGTGCTCGGGCTCCGTGGCCACGTCCGTGGCTCGATCCCCGGGCCGCCGTCGCCGATCCACCCCCAGGCCGCCTCGCCCCAGGGCGCGACGGGCGGCGGCAGCAGGTCCGTCGTCCCGACCGGTGACCCGTCCACCGCGTCCTGCGGGGTCAGGCCGAACAGGATGTCGTACGCGGTGACCACAGGTGCTCCTCGTTCTCGACGGACGGCGGTCACATGCTAGGGGCAGCCACCCTCGCGGCCGGGTCAGGCGCCGCGCAGAGCCCGGAGCAGCTCGCGGCGCTCCGCCTGGAGCACCGGGTCCGGGACGGGCAGGGACGCGAGGAGCCGCTGGGTGTACTCCTCGCGCGGGTTCCCCAGCACCTCGGCGCCCGTGCCCTCCTCGACCAGCCGGCCGCGGTACAGCACCGCGATGCGGTCGGAGAGCAGGTCGACGACCGCGAGGTCGTGCGACACGAACAGGCTCGCGAAGCCCAGCTCGCGCTGGAGCTCGGCGAACAGCTCGAGGACGCGCGCCTGCACGGAGACGTCGAGCGCCGACGTCGGCTCGTCGGCCACGAGCAGCTCCGGGTCGAGCGCGAGCGCCCGCGCGAGCGACGCGCGCTGGCGCTGCCCGCCGGAGAGCTCGTGCGGGAACCGGTCGCCGTACGAGCGCGGGAGCTGCACGGCCTCCAGGAGCTCGTCGACGCGCCCGCGCGCCGCCTGGGGCGACTCCGCGCGCCCGTGCACGACGAGCGGCTCCGCCACGCAGTCTGCGATCGTGAGGAGCGGGTTGAAGCTCGTCGCCGGGTCCTGGAACACGAAGCCGATGCGTGGCCGCACGGGACGCAGGTCGCGCTCCTTGACGCCGTTCATCTCGACGCCGAGCACACGCAGCGAGCCGCCCGTCACCGCGGTGAGACCCGCCACGGCGCGCGCGAAGGTCGTCTTGCCGGAGCCCGACTCTCCCACGAGGCCGAGGACCTCCCCGGGCCGGATGCTGAGCGAGACGTCGTCGACGGCGGTGAAGCCCGGGCGGCGCAGCCGGCCCGGGTAGGTGACGGTCAGTCCCTGCGCCGCCACCACGGGCTCCGCGTCCTCCCAACCCGCGGCGCGGGCCGACGCGCGGGCCTCGGCCCGCGCGGTCCCCTCGCCGACCCGCGGCACGGAGTCGAGCAGCGCCTTCGTGTACTCCGCCCGGGGCGCCGCGAAGAGCTCGCGCGCGGGCGCCTGCTCGACGACCTTCCCCTGGTACATGACGGCGACGCGGTCGGCGAGGTCGGCGACGACGCCCATGTTGTGGGTGATGAGCACGATCGCGGTGCCGAACTCGTCGCGGCACCGGCGCAGGAGGTCGAGGATCTCGGCCTGGACGGTGACGTCGAGCGCGGTCGTGGGCTCGTCCGCGACGATGAGCCCCGGGTCGAGCACGAGCGCCATGGCGATGACGACGCGCTGCTTCTGCCCGCCCGAGAACTGGTGCGGGTAGTGGTCGACCCGCGTCTCCGGGTCCGGGATGCCGACGCGTCGCAGCACGTCGACGGCGCGCTTGCGCGCCTCGCGCCGGGACACCTTGGCGTGCGCGCGGATGCCCTCCATGATCTGCCAGCCGACCGTGTAAACCGGGTTGAGCGCGGCGGACGGCTCCTGGAAGACCATCGCGACGTCGGTCCCGCGGACCTGGCGCAGGCGCTCCCCGCCCAGCGCGACGACGTCGTGGTCGGCCGTCCCGGCCTTGTTCGTCAGCACGACGGCGCCGCGCGCCGTGGCGGTCGACGGCAGCAGGCCGAGGATCGTCTTGGCGGTGACCGTCTTGCCGGAGCCGGACTCGCCGACGACGGCCAGCACCTCTCCGGGCGCGACCTCCAGGTCGACGCCGTCGACGGCGCGCACGGCCCCGGCGTCGGTCGCGAACGACACCGCGAGGTCGCGGATCGTCACGACGGGGCGCGCGGCGTCACCGCTCTCGCGGCGGGTCGTCTCGGTCACGGCGCTCATCGCCGGTCCTCCGTCTCGTCGTGGGGTGCGTCGGCCGGGCGGACCGCAGGGCCAGCCGCGGGGCCGTCGTCGTCCGGCGTGCCGCCGGGCCGCCCGTCGAGCCCGACGGCGTCGGGGTCGCGTTGCCCGGGGACGGCGGCGAGCTCGTCGGAGCGCGAGCCCGCGCCCTCGATCGCGTCGAGGCCGCCGGGGCCGGCGGTGAGCGTGCCGCCCGGCACGACCGACGTCTCCGCGACGTCGCCCGACACCTCGGCGCTCGCGCGGCGCGAGCGCAGCCGCGGGTCGGCGAGGTCGTTGAGGCTCTCGCCGACGAGCGTGATGCCGAGCACCACGAGCACGATCGCGAGGCCCGGGAAGAGCGCGGTCCACCAGATGCCGCTCGTCACGTCCGAGACGGCCTTGTTGAGGTCGTAGCCCCACTCGGCGGCCGCCGTCGGCTCGATGCCGAACCCGAGGAACCCGAGCCCGGCGAGCGTGAGGATCGCCTCGGACGCGTTGAGCGTGACGATGAGCGGGAGCGTGCGGGTCGAGTTCCGCAGGACGTGGCGGAACATGATCCGCCGGTGCGGCGTGCCGAGCACGCGCGCCGAGTCGACGAACGCCTCGCCCTTGATCCGCACGACTTCCGCGCGCGTGACGCGGAAGTACTGCGGCACGAACACCACGGTGATGGACAGCGCCGCGGCGAGGATGCCGCCCCACATGCTCGACTGGCCGCCCGAGATGACGATCGCCATGAGGATCGCGAGGAGCAGGGACGGGAACGCGTAGATCGCGTCGCAGACCACGACGAGCAGGCGGTCGGCCCAGCCGCCGAAGTACCCGGACACGAGCCCGAGCAGCACCCCGACGACGATCGAGGCGAGGATCGCGACGACGATGACGAGGAGCGCCGTCTGGGCCCCCCAGATGACACGCGACAGCACGTCGTACCCGCCCACGGTCGTGCCGAGCAGGTGCTCGGCCGACGGCGGCTGCTGCGCGCCGAACGGCCCGTCCGCGGAGCGGAGCTGGCTGTAGCCGTAGGGCGCGAGCACGGGCGCGAGCGCCGCGGTGAGCAGGAAGAGGCCCGTGACGACGAGGCCTGTGACGAGCATGCCGCGCTGCAGCCCCACGCTCTGCCGGAGCTGGTGCACGACGGGCAGCCGCTTCCACCACGCGACGCGGCCGCGCTCGGGGACGACGGCGGGGGCGGGGCCCCCGGTGCCAGGACCAGCCGGGACGACGGTCTCCGCGACCATGTCAGTACCTCACCCTCGGGTCGATGAGCGCCGCGATGATGTCGACGAGGAAGTTCGTCACCGCGACGATCACGGCCATGAGCACGACGATCCCCTGCACGGCGACGAAGTCGCGCGCCTGGAGGTACTCGGCGAGCTGGAAGCCGAGCCCCTTCCACTCGAACGTCGTCTCGGTGAGCACGGCACCCGCGAGGAGCATGGCGACCTGCAGCCCGATGACGGTGATGATCGGGATGAGCGCGGGGCGCCACGCGTGGGCCCGCACGAGCCGGGACTCCCGGACGCCGCGCGACCGCGCCGCGACGACGTAGTCGGTGGAGAGCGTCCCGATGACGTTGGTGCGCACGAGCCGCAGGAACACGCCCGCCGTGAGCAGCCCGAGCGCGAGCGCCGGGAGGACCGCGTGCTGGAGCACGTCGCCCACGATCGCGGGGTCGCCCGTCCGGATCGCGTCGATCAGGTAGAAGCCGGTCGGGTCGTCGAGGAACTGCAGCTCGATCTCCGCGTCGGTGGACGCGCGCCCGGACACGGGCAGCCACCCGAGCCACACCGAGAAGACGAGCTTGAGCATGAGGCCGGCGAAGAAGACGGGGGTCGCATAGGCGAGGATCGCGGAGACGCGCAGCATCGCGTCGGGCACGCGGTCGCGCAGGTAGCCCGCGAGCATGCCCAGCGGGATCCCGACGACGAACGCGACGAGCAGCGCGTAGACCGCGAGCTCGAGCGTCGCGGTGCCGTACGTCACGAGCACTTCGGTGACCGGCCGGTTGTCGCTGATCGTCGTCCCGAAGTCGCCGCGCACGATGCCGCCGAGGTACTCGAGGTACTGCACGACCACCGGACGGTCGTACCCGGCCTCGTGGATGCGCTCGGCGAGCTGGTCCGGCGTGAGCCGGCCGCCGAGCGCGGCGGTGATCGGGTCGCCCGTGGACCGCATGACCACGAAGACCGTGGTCACGAGGATGAAGACCGTCGGGATGATGAGCAGCGCGCGGACCAGGATGTAGCTCCCGAGCCCGCCGCCGCGGCGGCGGGTCGTGCGCGGGGTGCGTGTCGGCCCCTCGCGGCCGGGGCCGCCGGCGGCGTCCTCGCCGACCGCGGCGTCGGTGGTGATGGTCGTCATGTCGTCTCTTCCTCAGGTGCCGGGGCCTCGGCGGTCGCCGTCCCGGACGAGCGGTGCCCGGCCCTCCCCGCGGGTCGCGCGAGGAGGGCCGGGCGAGCGGGTCAGCCCTTGGACAGCGCCGCGTAGCGGAACTTGAAGGACGGGTCCAGCGTGTCCTCGGCCCCCTCCACGTCCGTGCCCACGACCGCGACCTGCGCACCCTGGAGGTACGGGAGGGTCGACAGGTCCGCCGCGACCTTGTTCTGGATCTCCTCGATGAGCGCGGTGCGCTCGCCGGCGTCGGGCGTCGCCGCCTGCTGGAGGATGAGGTCGTTGACCTCCTGGTTGGCGTAGTGGTTCACCAGGAAGTTCTCCGTGAGGAAGAACGGCGTGAGGTAGTTGTCCGCGTCGGAGTAGTCCGGGAACCAGCCGAGCTGGTAGGCGGGGTAGACGTCGGACGTGCGCTCCTCGGCGTACGTGACCCACTCGGTCGTCTGGAGGTTGACCGTGAAGAGGCCGTCCTTCTCGAGCTGGTCCTTGATGAGCGCGTACTCGTCGGCCGACGACGGGCCGTAGTGGTCGTTCGAGTACTGCAGGTTGAGCGTCACGGGCGTCTCGACGCCCGCGTCGGCCAGGAGCTGCGCGGCCTTCGCGGCGTCGGGCTTGCCCGCGCCGTCGCCGTACATCTCCTTGAGCGGCTCGACGGCGCCGGTCAGGCCCGCGGGGACGTAGGAGTACAGCGGGGTGTAGGTGCCCTTGTAGACCTGCTCGGAGAGCTCGTCGCGGTCGATGAGCGACGCGGCGGCCTGGCGCACGGCCAGCGCCTTGGCCGGGTCCGCCTCGGGCGTCTTGGCCCCGAACGGCTGCGTGTCGAAGTTGAACGTGATGTACCGGATCTCGCCGCCGGGCCCGTCGACGACCTTGACGTCGTCGTTGCCGCGCAGGTCCTCGATGTCCGTCGCGGACAGGCTGCGCCACGCGACGTCGATCTTGCCCTGCTGGATCTCGAGCTTCATGTTCGACGCCTCGGCGAAGTACTTCACCGCGACCTTGTCGGTCTTCGCCGGGCCGAGCAGACCCTGGTAGCCGTCGTAGGCCTCGTAGGAGACGAGCTCGTTGAACTTGTAGCCCGTGATCGTGTACTGGCCGGCGAACGCCTTGCCGTCGACGATGTCCTGGTCCGAGGTGAGGGCGTCGGCCGCGAAGACGTCCTCGTCGACGATCGGGCCCGCCGGGCTGGAGAGGATCTGCGGGAAGAGCTGGTCGTTCTCGCTCTTGAGGTGGAAGACGACCGTGGTGTCGTCGGGCGTCTCGACGCTGTCGAGGTTGTAGAGCAGCGACGCCGGGCCGTTGGGGTCGTTGATCGCGACCTGGCGGTCGAAGGTGAACTTCACGTCGGACGACGTGAGGTCGTTGCCGTTGGCCCACTTGAGGCCCGGCTTGAGCTTGACCGTGTACTCGGTCGGCGAGGTGAACTCGGCCGACTCCGCGATGTCGGGCTCGACGTCGGGGCTGCCGTACGGGGTGTTCAGGAGGAACGGGAAGACCTGGTTCATCACGGCGAACGAGCCGTTGTCGTACGAGCCGGCCGGGTCGAGCACCGTGACCTTGTCGGTGGTGCCGATGACGAGCGAACCGCTCGAGGACCCGCCGCCGTCGCCGTCGCCCTCGTTGCCGTTCGAGCCCCCGCCGCACGCGGTCAGGGTCAGCGTCACCGCCGTGATGCCGGCGGCCGCGGCGAGGAGCCGCTTCTTGGACACCGCTGTCATGTGTCTACCTCTTTCTCGGGTTTCTCGGGGTGCGAGACACCGGTGGCGCGACCTTGCACGCACCAGGACCCCGACCTGTCGGCGGAGTGCCGTGATTTCTAGCACAGCGCCGTGTCGCACAGGTGTCAGGATCGGCAGAAACCCGGACAGAACGCCAGCGTTGTTACCCGGTCGTAACCCTGAGCCCCGGGCAACGATCGTGACGTGAGACACACTCACGGCGCCTGGGCAGCAGGTGTAGAGTCCGCCCCTTTTCGGGTCGACCGGCCCTGGCGGTCGGCGCTCCCGGGGGTGCACCGACTGCCGTGGTGAGCGCGGCGTCGCGGTGGGGTCAGAGACGCTCGCGACCGTCCACCTCGTCCGCACCCGGACCACCTGGGGACGGCGCGTCCGCGGAGGGAGCGGGCGAGGCCGGGTCGGGCGCGGGCTCGACAGGCCCAGCCGGGTCGGGCACGGCCGCGGAACCCGCGGACGCAGCACCGACGGCCGACGGCGGTGCGACGCCCGGGTGGGCGGCCGGCGCGCCGAGCACGGACCCACCCGTCACGACGACGCCCGCCGCGACGGCCTGCGCACGCAGGTCCGCGAGCTCGCGCGCGACGGCGCGGACGGCGAAGCCCGACACCACGTGGATCGCCCCGGTCACGAACGCGTAGAGCGCGAACACCACCGCGACGAGCCGCAGCACGTCGAAGGAGTCGAGCGGCCTCGTGACGAGCAGGACCCCGAACAGCACCGAGACGATCCCGACGGCGAGCATCCACGCCCACCCCAGGTCGCGGTTGCGGACGAGCGCGGCAGCCCCGGCGATCGTCGTGATGCCGAGCACGAGCACCCACACGGCGAGCACGTAGTAGAGCGCGGTCGCGGTGAGGTCCGGCCAGAGCGCCACGACGACGCCGAACACGACGTTGACCCCCGCCTGCGCGAGCCACCACGCCGACCCCACCTGCTTGCGGTGCACGAACCCCTGCACGGCGACCAGCACGCCGTCGGCCACGAGGAACGCCCCGAGCACGACCCGCAGCGTCCCGAGCTGCTCCAGCGGCTCGATCATGAGGAGGAGGCCGAGGACGACGAGGAGGGTGCCCCGGACCACGGGGAGCCACCACACCTTGCGGAAGGGGTTGCGCTCCTGGCCGTTCGCGTCGGGCGTCGCGGGGCTGTCTGGACCGTCGGCGCCGTCCGCGGTGCCGCGCTCCGTCGTCGTGCCACGTGCCATGCCGACCTCCCGGGTCCGTCGCTCGTCCCATGCTAGGGAGGCCTTGCTCACACCCGCCCGCCGAGCGGGGGTCACGAGCCGTCCAGCATGCGGGCGAACGGGGCGAATCACCCGGAGGAATCGGCCAAATACCGCGCCTGCTCAGGGCCCCCGACCTAGACTCGCTCGCATGGCCTCCCCCGCCCCCGAGCCGACCGAGCGCGACGCTCCCCACGTCGGCGCGGTCGTCGAGGTCGGCTCTCTGGCCCGGCCCGAGCAGGCGGACCCCCGACCCCAGACCGGCGCGCTCGAGGCCCTCCTCGGGCGTCGAGGTCACGACGACGCGGGGACCGTCCGCGTCGTCGACACGGCCGAGCAGCGCGTCCGGCACCCGATCGACCTCGTCAACCTCGTGCTGTGCGCGGTAGGCGTCGTGGTCGTCCTGCTCATGTCGGTGTACGCGCACGGCACGACGGCCGGGGTCGCGGAGGACGTGCGGAACTTCTCGGACCTGCTCGCGCGCATCCTGTTCGTCCCCGTCGCGGTGCTCGAGGGCCTCATCACGCTGTTCGTGCCGATCGCCGTCCTCACCGAGCTGGGCATCCGCCGGCTGGGGCGCCAGGTCGTCGAGTCGATCGTCGCCGCCGCGCTCGGCCTGCTCCTCGGCGTGCTCGCCGTGCTGGCGCTGCGGGCGTGGGGCTCGGACGACCTCGTCCGGGGGCTCTCCGTGTACTCGCGCGGCGAGTGGCAGCTGACGATCCCGGGCTACGTCGCCGCGATCGGCGGGCTGCTCACGGCCGCGGGCACCCGTACCCGGCGGCGCACCGTCAAGTGGTCGTGGAACCTGCTGTTCGTCGCGATCGGCGTCGTGCTCATCACCGGCCAGGTGTCGCTGCCGGGCATCATCATCACGCTGCTCCTGGGGCGCATCGCCGGGCTCGCCGTGCGGTACGTCTCGGGCGTGCGCAGCGAGCGCGCGTACGGCCCCGACCTGGTGGCCGGCGTGCGGCGCGCCGGGTTCTCCCCCGCGGCGCTCGTGCGCGTCCGCGACGTCACCGACGACGAGGAGCTCGCCGAGGCCGCGGACGACCCCATCACCGAGGTCGACGCCGAGGGACGCATCACCGCCGAGGTGCACGTCGGCGTCCTGCGTGCGCCGGGGGCGACGGACGCCGCCGGGACGGTCCTCACCGCGGACGCCGCGCTCGCCGCGCAGCACCTCGGGTCGGCCCCGCACCCCGACGAGGGCGGGGCGTCGACCGGAGCGAACGGCGCGCACGGACAAGCCCCCGCGACGGAGGCCCAGGACGCGCCGTCCGACTCGGCCGCCATCGCGCTGACGCGCTCGGGCGACAACCGCGTCTACGCGATGCTCGCGGAGGACGGTGTGCGGCGCGACGTCGTCGTGCTCGACGGCGACCGGCAGGTGGTCGGCTTCCTCGCCCGGTTCTGGCGTTCGCTGCGCCTGCGGGGCAGCGAGGGCCGGGCCGCCATCTCGCTGCGCGCCGCGGCCGAGCGCACGGCGCTGCTGTCCTACGCCGCGCGGTCGGCCGGCGTCCGCACGCCGCGCCTGCTCGGCGTCGCCGAGTCCGCCGACTCCATGGTCCTGGTCCAGGAGCACGCGACCGGCGCCGTCTCGCTGCGCGACCTGCCCGTGGAGGACCTCACCAGCTCGGTGCTCAACGAGGCGTGGCGCCAGCTCCGGCTCGCGCACTCGGCGGGCATCGCGCACCGCGCGCTGACCTCCGACGTCATGCTCGTCTCGCGCGAGCCCGCGACCGGCGCCCCGCAGGTCTGGCTCACCGGGTGGGAGCAGGGCGACATCGCGTCGTCCGAGCTCGCGCGCCGCATGGACCTGGCGCAGATGGTCGCGCTCCTCGCGCTGCGCGTCGGGGCGCGTCGCGCCGTCGAGTCCGCGGTGAGCGTCCTGCCCGACGACGACATCGCCGCCATCGGCCCGCTGCTCCAGCCCGTCGCGCTGCCGCCGAGCACGCGCGAGGAGATCCGCCAGAACAAGGAGCTCCTCAAGGAGCTGCGCGCCGCCCTGGTGGAGCGGCTGCCCGAGGCGAGCATCGAGCCGCAGCGCATCACCCGGTTCGGCGCGCGGACGATCCTCACGCTGACCCTGACGATCGTCGCGGTGACGGTCGTCGTCACCACGATCAACTTCGACCAGATCACCGAGGCCGTCTCCTCGGCGAACCCGTGGTGGGCGGCCGTCTCGTTCCTGCTCGGGATCGTCACGTGGTTCGGCGCCGCGCTCACTCTCGTCGCGTTCGCGTCGAAGCGGCTGCCGCTCTGGCGGGTCACGCTCACCCAGGCGGCGGGCTCGTTCGTCGCGCTCGCCGCGCCCGCCGGCATCGGCCCGGCGGCGCTGAACCTCCGGCTCCTGACCCGGCGCGGGATCTCGACCCCGGTGGCCGTCGCGACCGTCGCGCTCGTCCAGGTGTCGCAGTTCGTCGTGACGATCCTGCTCCTCGTCGTGCTGTCCGTGGCGACCGGCGACGGCGGGCTCGTCCAGCTCCCGTCGACGACCGTGCTCCTCGCGATCGGCGGCGTCGCGCTCGCCGTCCTCGCGACGCTCCTCGTGCCGGCCGTGCGTGCCTGGGTGCTCGCCAAGATCCGCCCGACGATCCAGCAGGTGTGGCCCCGGCTGTCCGAGATGCTGGGCCAGCCCGGGCGGCTCGCGCTGGGCATCGCGGGGAACGTCGTCATGACGCTCGGCTACGTGCTCGCGTTCGACGCCGCGCTCGCCGCGTTCGGGCAGGAGCTCTCGCTCGTCGAGGTCGCGGTCATCTACCTCGTCGGGAACGCCGCGGGTGCGGCCGTCCCGACACCGGGTGGCCTCGGGGCGATCGAGGCCGCTCTCATCTTCGGTCTGACCACCGCGGGCGTCCCCGCCGCTCTCGCGACGTCCGCGACGGTGCTCTTCCGCGTCGCGACCTACTGGGCCCGCATCCCGATCGGCTGGGCCGCGATGCGGTACCTCCAGAGGAAGGGCGACCTGTAGCCGCCCGGCGGTCCGCCGCCGTCAGCCCTGCGGGGTCTCGGCGACCTTGACGTCCACGTGGTACTTCGTCCCGTCGACGTCGGACAGCGTGACGGTCGTGTCGTAGACGTTCCCGGACGCGGGGTCGGTGAGCTCGCACTCGACGACCTCGCCGTCCACGAGGTCGACGTTCTCCTCCCCGCAGTCGACGTCGGCCTGGCCGATCTCGGCGAGCGCGCCCTCGGCGTCCTGCGCGATCTTCGAGGCCGGCACGGTGAGGTTCGCGTTGACCGAGCACGCGGCGAGCGCGGCGGCGCACAGCGCGACGGCGGGTGCGAGGACGACGGTACGGACGGTGGTGCGGCGCATGGTTCCCCCTGGGGTCGGAGCGGATGGCGCCCCGATCCTCGCGGACCCGGCGCCCGGGGCGCCACCTCGCACGATGGTGAGAACTCCCCGCTGGTCCTCGCGGCGCGACGAGCGTCGACCGGGTCGAGGCTCGTCCCCTCGGGGACGTTCGGCCCGGGACGAGGAGGGCGGCCCCCGATAGGCTCGCCGCGCACCCGCCGTCTCCGGTCGCGCGGGCGCCCACGATGCTCGACGAGGTGAGGAGCCCGCACGTGAGGATCGGTGTCCCCCGCGAGGTGAGGGACGGGGAGCGGCTCGTCGCCGCGACCCCGCGCACGGTCGAGCGCCTGCGGGCGCTCGGGTACGACGTGGTCGTCGAGCACGACGCCGGGGCGGGGGCCACGTTCTCCGACGCCGCGTACGAGGCGGCGGGCGCCGCGGTCGTGGACGCCGCGGCCGCGTGGGGCGCCGACGTCGTCACGGCCGTGAACGCGCCCACCGACGCCCAGGTCGCGCTCCTGCGCCCCGGCGCGACGCTCGTCGCGATGCTCGGTCCCGCGAACGACCCGGACCTCGTGCAGCGCCTCGCGGCCCACGGCGTCACCGCGCTCGCGCTCGACGCCGTGCCGCGCATCTCGCGCGCGCAGGCCCTCGACGTGCTGAGCACGCTGTCCAACGTCGCGGGGTACCGCGCGGTCGTCGAGGCCGCGGGCGAGTACGGCGGCATGTTCGCCGGGCAGGTCACCGCCGCGGGCAAGACGCCGCCCGCGAGGGTCTTCGTCATCGGCGGCGGGGTCGCGGGCCTCGCCGCGGTCGGCGCGGCGGCGAGCCTGGGCGCACAGGTGCGCGCGTTCGACGTGCGCTCCGAGGCGGCCGAGCAGATCGAGTCCATGGGTGGCACGGCCGTGCGCGAGCCCGCCGCGCAGCAGGGCATGTCCGCCGACGGCTACGCGAAGCCGCTCACGCCCGAGCAGGAAGCCGCGGCGCTCGCGGTGTACGCGCGCGAGGCCGCCGAGGCCGACGTCGTCATCACGACGGCGCTCGTGCGCGGCCGCGCACCGCGCACGCTCACGGCCGAGGCCGTGGCGGGGATGCGCCCGGGGAGCGTCGTCGTCGACCTCGCGGCCTCGGGCGGCGGGAACTGCGCGCTCACGGTGCCGGGCGAGCGCGTCGTGACGGAGGACGGCGTCGTGGTCGTCGGCTGGACCGATCTCGCCGGGCGCCTGCCGCAGCACACGTCGCAGCTCCTCGGGACGAACGTCGTGCACCTGCTGGAGCTGCTCACGCCGGGCAAGGACGGCACGCTCGCGCTCGACCTCGACGACCCGGTCCAGCGGGGCATGACCGTCGCGCGCGACGGCGACGTGCTGTGGCCGCCGCCGCCCGTCGCGGTGAGCGCGGCGCCCGCCCCCGGGTCGACCGTGCCGCCGCCACCACCCGACCCCGCGCAGGAGGCTGCGGACCGCGAGCGGGCCGCCGCGGAGGCGGCGTCGGCCGCGAGCCTGCGCCGCCGTCGCCGGACCGTCGGCGCCGCGCTCGCCGCGGTGCTCGTGACGCTCGCGCTGTCGTTCGCACCGCCGTCGCTCGTCGGGCACGTCACGGTGTTCACGCTCGCGGTGATCGTCGGGTACTACGTGATCTCGAACGTCACCCACTCGCTGCACACGCCGCTCATGGCCCAGACCAACGCGATCTCCGGCATCATCCTCGTCGGCGCGCTCCTCCAGATCGGCTCCGACGACTGGGTCGTCACGACGCTCGCGCTGCTCGCCGCGACGGTCGCGAGCATCAACATCTTCGGTGGCTTCCTGGTCGCCAACCGCATGATCCGCATGTTCCGCAAGGACGCCCCGGCACGCACGCAGGGGGTGGCCCGATGACCGCGACGTCCGTCGCCCAGGCGGTCTACGTCCTCGCCGCCGTCCTGTTCGTGCTCAGCCTCGCGGGGCTCTCGAAGCAGGAGTCCGCGCGCCGCGGCAACCTGCTCGGCATGGTCGGCATGGTCCT
This sequence comes from Cellulosimicrobium sp. I38E, assembly GCF_001647255.1. Taxonomy (NCBI): domain Bacteria; kingdom Bacillati; phylum Actinomycetota; class Actinomycetes; order Micrococcales; family Promicromonosporaceae; genus Cellulosimicrobium; species Cellulosimicrobium sp. I38E. The sequence continues at coordinate 185,972 of NZ_LUAZ01000039.1, read as the reverse complement.
CGCGCTCGCCGCGACGATCGTCCTCGCGCTCGGCACGAGCGCCCGCCCCGTGCTCGTCACCGCGCTGCTCATCGCGCTCGTGCTCCTCGTGGGCGCGGCGGTCGGGACCTGGCGCGCGCGCCGCGTCGAGATGACGCAGATGCCGGAGCTCATCGCGATCCTGCACAGCTTCGTCGGCGCCGCGGCCGTGCTGGTCGGCTTCAACTCCTACCTGACCGCCCACGCCGCCGGCGCCGACGACGTCGCGCACCTCGTCGAGGTCTCCCTCGGCGTGCTCGTGGGCGCGGTGACCTTCACGGGATCGGTCGTCGCGTTCCTCAAGCTGTCCGGGCGCACGCGCTCGGCGCCGCTCCAGCTCCCGGGCCGCAACCTGCTCAACCTCGCGGCGCTCCTCGTGAGCCTCGGGCTCGTGGTGTGGTTCGTCGTCGCGCCGTCGATCTGGCCCCTGCTCCTGCTCACGGTCGTGTCGCTCGCGCTGGGCTGGCACCTCGTCGCGTCGATCGGAGGCGGCGACATGCCCGTCGTCGTGTCGATGCTCAACTCGTACTCCGGCTGGGCGGCGGCCGCGGCGGGATTCATGCTCGGGAACGACCTGCTCATCGTCACCGGAGCGCTCGTCGGGTCCTCCGGCGCGATCCTCAGCTACATCATGTGCAAGGCCATGAACCGGTCGTTCGTGTCCGTCATCCTCGGCGGGTTCGGGGCCGAGGAGGGCGCCGCGCCCGCCGGGGGCGGCGAGGGCCCGCAGGGCGAGCACCGCGAGGTGAGCGCCGACGAGGTCGCGGCCCTCCTGCGCGACGCCCGCAGCGTCGTCATCACGCCGGGCTACGGCATGGCGGTCGCCAAGGCGCAGTACCCCGTCGCGGAGCTCGTCGAGCTCCTGCGCGACGGCGGCGCCGAGGTCCGCTTCGGGGTGCACCCGGTCGCGGGCCGCCTCCCCGGGCACATGAACGTCCTGCTCGCCGAGGCGCGCGTCCCGTACGACATCGTGCTGGAGATGGACGAGATCAACGACGACCTGGCGGGCACGGACGTCGTGCTCGTCATCGGCGCGAACGACACCGTCAACCCGGCCGCGCTCGACGACCCCGGCTCCCCCATCGCGGGCATGCCCGTGCTGCACGTGTGGGAGGCGGGGCAGGTCGTCGTCTTCAAGCGCTCGATGGCGGCCGGCTACGCCGGTGTGCAGAACCCGCTGTTCTTCCGCGAGAACACGGGCATGCTCTTCGGGGACGCGAAGCAGCGGGTCGAGGACATCGTGGCGGCCCTGCGCGTCGGCTGATCCGCCCGGCGCTCGACCCGCTGCTCCCGTGCCGCCCTGCCGCTCCGCGGCGTCTACAGCGCGCGCTCGAGCGCGCCCGTCAGCGCGACGGGCGTGATCTCGAGCCGGTCGAAGCGCCAACCGGCGGCCGTGCGGCGCGCACCGTAGCGGTGGACCGCCGCGGCGATGGCCTCGGTCGTGTCGTCGACGACGAACACCGCGACGTCGTGCGCGCGCACGGTCGCGGTGTCCCCGTCGAGCTCGACGACGAGGTTCGCCTTGTGGTGCAGGGTGCGCGCGTAGCGGTCGTGCCCGGCGTGCACGAGCGCGACCAGGTCAGCGACGCCGTGAGCCTCGCCGCGCAGCGACGTCACGGTGACGTCCTCGGTGAAGAGCCGGTCCGTCTCGTCGTAGCGCGCCTCGTCGATCCACAGGCTGTGGCGCGCGACGAGGTCGGCGAGCTCGGCCCGGTCGGCGAGCTCGCGCACGAGCGTCTCGGTCGTGGTCATGGACCCTCCTTATTCGTGAGAGCGACTAACGTTCGCTCTTCTCACGGAACCTAGATCGTTAGTCCGACTAACGCAAGGGTAGGATCGGCCCGTGGACACCGAGGACGACCTCCGCTTCGACCGCGGCGGCGAGACGCCGGCGCGGCTCACGGGGCAGCTCTCCCGCCTCGTCGGCATGACCGCGGCCCAGACCCGCCGCGTCGCGGGTGACGCCCTGCGGGCCGTGGGGGCGCACAAGGACCACTTCGTCGTGCTCGCCGTCCTCGCCGAACGCGGCCCCGCGAGCCAGTCGGCGCTGTCCGACCGCACGCGCGTCTACCGCAGCGACCTCGTCGCGGTCCTCAACGAGCTGGCGGCCGGTGGCTGGGTGGACAGGTCCCCCGACCCGGCGGACAAGCGCCGCAACGTCGTGTCGATCACGACCGCGGGCGAGCGCCGCCTCGACGAGCTGGACACGATCCTCGCGGAGGTCAACGACCGGATCATGGCACCGCTCTCCCCGGACGAGCGCACGCTGCTGTTCGCCCTTCTCGGTCGCGTCAACGCGCACCTCGCCGCCGGGGCCGACGGCCCCTGAGGAGCGGGCTCAGCCGAGCACACGCTCGCGGGCGTGGCCGAACGTGAGGGACGGGAGCGTCTCGAGCGCACCGTGCGCCGCGACGTAGTCCTTGAGGTCGCCCCGGAAGACGACGCGGCCCGGGAGGTCGAGCAGCGTCTGCGGCCGCACCTGCCAGCGCTCGACGCCGAGGTCGCACACCCCGGCGCCGTGCAGCACGTGGTAGACGAACTCGGAGCAGAAGAACCGGTCCTCGGCCTCGTGGCCGCGGCCGAACCGGGCGCCGACGAGACCGCGCACGTTGTAGGAGAACGCGTGCGAGTCGAGCAGGAACTCGGTGATCCGCACGCGGATCGCCTCGTGCTGCTCGGGCGTCACGGGGACCTCGAGCACGACCCCGGGCACCACGTCCATGCCGCGGTACAGGCCGTCGTCGAACCGCTCACGCCGGAAGCACCCGACGAACGGGTTCCCGGCCCGGCGGCGCCCGAAGCTGAACATGAGGTCGAGCCCCGGGTCGAGCGCCAGGGAGGAGTGCGTGAACTCGTCGCGGGTCGCCAGCGCGATGGTCCGGGAGAGGACCGTACGGCTGCGGGACAGGACGACGTAGACGTTCACGCGAGTGACCATACGATGCCCGGGCCCGCAAGTGGAACGGGCTGTGCGCGTCTTTTGTCCGGTCAGCCCGCGGAGAGCGCCCCGACGACCTGCTCGGCGAGCTGCGGGGGGAACTGCGCGGCGGCGTCGCGCACGTCGAACCCGAGGTCCTCGGCGAGCGCGAACGCCCTGCCCGCGCGGGCCGGGTCGGGCAGGGACCCGTCCCCGGTGAGCATCATGACGCCCGCCGTGAACGCCGCGCGGCCGTTGCCCCGGTCGCCCGCCGCGAGGTAGAGCTCCAGGGCGCGCGCGGAGTCCCGCGGACGACCGCGACCCGTCGCGTGCTCCGCCGCGAGGTTGTAGAGCGCACGGGGGTGGCCCGCGTCGGCGGCCTGCTCGAGGAACGCGCGCGAGCGCGCCTCGTCCACCGGCGTGCCCTGGCCCGTCGCCGTGAGGACGGACAGCTCGAAGAGCGCGTCGGCGTTCCCCCGCCGCGCCGCCTCCTCGTGGTCGGCGACGGCCGCCGCGGCGTCCTGGCGGAACCCGTAGCCGTTGTAGCGCATCCACCCGCGCAGCACGTGCGCGCCGCCGTCGGGGTCGTCCTCCGCGAGCCGGTCGACCCGCTCGGCGGCCTCCGCGGCGACCGGCAGGCGGCGGAAGTACGCCTCGCGCACCCAGGACGTCGCCGCCTCGCGCGACACCGCGTCGGCGCCGCCCGCGTCGGCCCGGCGGTACGTGTCGACGAGCACCTGCTCCGCGTCGCCCGGCAGCAGGCCGATCACGTGCTCGTTGCGGGCGAACGCGTCGCGCAGCCCGTGCGCGGCGGCCAGGACCCGCTCGCGGCTCACGGCGCGGTCGTCGAGCGCGTCGCGCGCCGCCTCGTAGGCGACGCTGCCGCGCGGGCGGGGCGTGCCCGACGTCGGTGCCCCCTCCGCGGTCGCGCTCGCCGAGGCGTCGCCCGCCTCCGCCGCCTTCGCCTCGTCCCGCGCGTCGGCGTCCCAGACCAGCTCGCCGTCCGGGTTCCAGATCTGGTTCGTCCGGTTCTTCGCCCACACCGCACGGAAGCCCTCGGGGAGCGAGAGGTAGCGCACGAGGTGCGGTGCCCGGCGGTACAGCTCGTGCGCGGGCACGGGGAGGAGCCCGCCGCGGGGCTGCGCGGCGATCGACTTCACGACCCACCCCGACGCGCCGTCGCCCGCCGGCCGGGTGCGCTCGACGTACATCTCCGGGGCGTCGTACACGTCGTTGTAGACGAGCACGGTCTCCGTGAAGCGCGTGCTCTTGGCCCCCACCTTGCAGAACGCGACCATCTCGCGCTGCTGCCGGTAGGTGTCGAGCATCGGGTCGACGTCCCACGTGAGCGCCGAGATCCCGTCCTTCGTGAGGTCCGTGACGGCGACGCGCAGGTCGTCGCCCGACTCCGCCAGCACGACCCACCAGAACCCGTGCCAGACCTGGTAGCCCTGGACGACCTTCTCCGCGGGGAGGGTCGCGACCCAGTCGAGGAACGACTGCGCCGTCGGGGCGAGGAACGGCGTCGTCTCCGTCCACACGCGGCGACCCGTGACCGACCGGACGTCGACCACGACGCGCGTGGGCGCCGTCGTCGGCCTGCCGTCCGCCCACCAGCGCACCGCGTCCGCCGCGGGCGGCGGCCACGCCGTGCGCCCGTTGGCGATCGGGTCGAGGGCGAGCACGTCCTCGCCGTCGAAGAAGGCGACGTACCAGTGGCCCGGGCCGTGCGCGCGGTCGACGCCGACGACGACGAACGCGCCCTTGCCCCGGGCGCGCAGCCGCTCGGCGATCTCGTCCGGCGTGGTCTGCTCGAAGCCGCTGCCGACGAGCTCGGCGAGCTCCGCCTCGCTCGGGCCGGTGGGCGTCGCGGGCTGCGCCGGGCCGCCGCGCAGGATCCCGACCATCGAGGCCACCGCGGACGCGGCGTGGTTCACCGGGAGGGTCGCGGCGTTCGCGTCGTTGCGGTGACCGGCGTGGAACGCCCGGACCAGCTGGGCCTGCGTGAAGCACGACTCGCGCACGTACGCCGACCCGTCGAACCCGACGATCGCCTGCGCGCCGCCGCGGCCCGGGGTCCACACGTGGAAGCCGCCCGGGACGACCTTGTTGTGGCGCGCGACCGTCGCGACGTCGACGCCGAGCAGGGTCGCGGCCCGGTCGGCGAGGTGCGGGAAGCCCTCGGTCCAGTGCTGGTGCTGCGGGTCCTGGGCGTTCGCGTCGGTCACGGGGAGAGGCTATGCGGCACCCCCGACGCGCCGCACCGGCCTGGCATGGGGACCGGTCCCCATCGTGCGACCGGTCAGGTGCCCGCCCGGCGCAGGACCGCCTCGGCGTGCCGCAGCACCGGGCCGTCGACCATCCGGCCGTCGTGCGTGAAGACCGCGTCCGGTCCGCCGGGGTTGGCGGCCGCCGCGTCGAGCAGGGCGCGCGCGGCCGTCACCTGCTCCGGCGTCGGGGCGTACGCGGTGCGGATCACGGGCACGTGGCTCGGGTGGATGCACGCCGTCGCGGCGAACCCCGACGCCGCGGCGTCCTCGGCCTCGGCCCGCAGCCCGTCGAGGTCGCCGACGTCCACGTGCACCGCGTCGACCGCCGCCTTGCCCGCCGCCCCGGCGGCGAGAAGCACCGCGGACCGCGCGTGCCGGGCGACGTCCCGGTACGACCCGTCAGGGCGCCGGCTCGACGTGCCGCCGAGCGACGCGACGAGGTCCTCCGCGCCCCACATGAGCGCGACGACCTCGGGCCGCCGGGCGAGCTGCGGCGCCGCGAGCACGCCGGCCGCCGTCTCGCAGAGCGCGAGGACGCGCACGCCCGGCAGGGTCGTCGCGAGCGCCGCGAGCGAGCCGAGCAGCTCCGGGCCCGACTTCGCGACCATGACCGTGCGCAGGCGGGTGTCCGCGAGCGCCGCCACGTCGAGCGCGTGCTCGGGCGTCCCGACGGCGTTGACCCGCACGACCGTCCGCGCCGGGTCGAGCGTCGCGGACGCCTCGACGACGGCGCTCCGGGCGGCGTCCTTCGAGGCTGCGGCGACCGCGTCCTCGAGGTCGAGGATGACGGCGTCGGCGCGGTCGGCAGCCTTGGCGAACCGGTCCGGCCGGTCACCGGGGCAGAACAGCAGCGCCGGCCCGAGCCCGAGCCCGCCGTCGTGGCTCACCACGCGCCCTCCTCGTCGCCACGCTCGAGGACGGGATCATGCACGCCTGCCACGTGCCCACCGAGCCCGGGGTTGTCGTCACGCCCTGCGCCGAGCCCGGGGATGTCGCCGGGCTCGGCGTCGTCGGGCACCGCCGTGGACGCCGCCGCCTTGGACGCCGCCTCGTGGGCGGCGCGCGTCCAGAAGAGCGCGGTGCGGACGGCGCGCGCGACGAGGACGCCGTCCTGGTTGAGGCCGCGGTGCTCGAGCGTCACGACGCCCTGCCCCGGGCGTGACGCGGACAGCCGCTTCTCGACGACCTCCGTCTCCGCGTAGAGCGTGTCGCCGTGGAACAGCGGCTTCGGGAACTCGACCTCACGGAACCCGAGGTTCGCGACGATCGTGCCCTGCGTGACCTGACCGACCGACAGCCCGACGAGCGTGGACAGCGTCATCATCGAGTTGACGAGCCGCTGTCCGAACGGCTGCGTCGCGGCCCACGCGGCGTCGAGGTGCAGCGCCTGGTGGTTCATCGTGAGCGTGGAGAAGACGACGTCGTCCGCCTCCGTGAGCGTGCGGCCGGGCCGGTGGCGGTACACCACGCCCGTCTCGAGCTCGTCGTAGTACAGGCCCCGCTGGACCACCTCGCGCATGCTGCCCTCCCTAGCCGTCCAGCCCCAGGCTCCTCGCGATGACCATGAGCTGCACCTCGGTGGTGCCCTCGCCGACCTCGAGGACCTTCGCGTCGCGGTAGTGGCGCGCTACGGGGTTCTCGTTGAGGAAGCCGTAGCCGCCGAAGATCTGCGACGCGTCGCGCGCGTTCGCCATCGCGGCCTCGCCGCCCACGAGCTTCGCGACGGACGCCTCCGCCTTGAACGGCTTGCCCGCGACGAGCTTGTGCGCGGCGTCGAGCCAGGCGAGGCGGGCCGTGTGGACGCGGGCCTGCATGCGCGCGAGCGTGAACGCGACGTGCTGGTTCTCGCCGATCGACCGCCCGAAGACGACCCGTTGCTTCGCATACCGCAGCGCCTCCTCGAGGCAGCCCTGCGCGGCGCCGGTCGCCAGCGCGGCGAACGCGATGCGGCCCTCGTCGAGCGCGCGCAGGAAGTTCGCGTACCCGCGGCCGCGCGCGCCGAGCAGGTTCCCGGCGGGCACGCGCACGTCGGTGAGCGTGAGGGGGTGCGTGTCCGACGTGTGCCAGCCGACCTTGTCGTACGACGGGCCGACCTCCAGCCCGGGCGTTCCCGCCGGCACGATGATGCTCGACAGCTCCTTGCGCACCTCGCCGTCCTGGCTGACGTGCTCGCCCGTCACCGCCGTGATCGTCACGAGGCTCGTGATCGGCGTCCCCGAGTTGGTGATGAACTGCTTGGACCCGTCGATCACCCACTCGTCGCCGTCGAGCCGCGCGGTCGTGCGCGTGCCGCCCGCGTCGGAACCGGCGTCGGCCTCCGTGAGCCCGAACGCCGCGAGCGCCCTGCCGGCGAGGAGGTCGGGCAGCCAGCGCTCCTGCTGCTCGCGCGACCCGTGCCGGTAGATCGGCACGATCCCCAGCCCCACCCCGGCCTCGAGCGTCACCGCGATGGACTGGTCGACGCGCGCGAGCGCCTCCACGGCGAGGCACAGCGACACGTAGTCCTTGCCCTGCCCGCCGACGTCGCGCGGGAACGGCAGGCCGAACAGCCCCAGCTCCCCCATCTGCGCGATGATCTCCATCGGCAGGCGGCGCTCGGTGTCGTACCGGTAGGCGGCGGGCGCGACGACGCTGTCCGCGAAGTCGCGCACCACCTGGCTGAGCTTCCGCTGCTCGTCGTCGAGCAGGACGTCGGCCTCGATCATGATGCTCCCTGGGTGTCGGGTTGCGGGACCGGGGCGGCGGGGTCTGCCGCGCCGGAGTCGTGGGGGTGGACGACGGCGACCACCTGGTCCCGGCGCACGAGGTCGCCGGGTCGCACGCGCACGTCGGCGACGCCGTCGTGCGGGGCGAGGAGCGGATGCTCCATCTTCATGGCCTCGACCGTGACGAGGACGGCACCCGCAGCGACGGGGTCCCCGTCCGCGACCGCGGTCACGACCGTGCCGGGCATCGCGGCCCGCACCTCGGGGTCCGTCGCGCCGGGCGTGTCCCCCCGGGCCCGACGCCGGTCGTCGCGTGCCCGAGCCGCGCGCTGCTCGCGGTCCGGGGCGGCCAGCGCGACGGTCCGCCCGTCGCGCCACAGCCACACCGTGGCGGGCACGCCAGCAGCGGACGGCGCGTCGAGCGCGAGCCGCACGCGCTCCCGGACGCCGTCCACCGTGAGCCACCACGCGCCGTCGGCCCCGGGGTCGCGCACGAGCGACGCCCGCACCGGGTGCGGTGGTGCACCCGGGGACTCCCACCCGTCGTCGTCCCGTGCGGGGAGGTGCACGACGGCGTCGCGCGCCACCCCGGAGACCCGCACCTCGTGCGCGTCCCCGGCGGCATCGACGAGCACGACCCGCCGCGCGGCAGCGGGAGCGTTGAGCCGCCACCCGTCACGCACCCGCCACGGGTCGTCGTCACCAGCTCCCCCAGCCCCGCCGAACCCGGGCTTGTCGCGCGAATCTGCCGCGAGCCTGTCGACAACCCCGGGTTCGGCACCACCCGAGCTCGCGACGAACAACGCCGCGGCCACGAGATCGACCCACGCGACGGCGCGCGCATCCCCCGCCCCCGACGCCACGAGCCGGTCGATCAGGCCGGTGTCGAGCCGCCCCGCCCGGACATCGGGATCCGTGAGCAACGACCGCAGGAACGCCGTGTTCGTCTCGACCCCCAGCACGACCGTCCGCGCGAGCAGCCCGTCGAGCCGGTCGACGGCGTGCTCGCGCGTCTCGCCCCACGCGACGGCCTTGGCGAGCATGGGGTCGTAGTGCCCGCCCACCACGGCGCCGGCGGAGATCCCGGAGTCGAGTCGCAGCGGCGCGGCGTCGGGCCCGGAGGGGACCCCGTCGTCGTCGTAGACCAGGACCGACCCGGTCGCCGGGAGGAACCCGCGCTCGGGCGACTCGGCGTAGAGCCGCCCCTCGACGGCGTGGCCGCGGAGCACGACGTCGTCCTGGGCGATCCCGAGCGGCGCGCCCGACGCGACGCGGAGCTGGAGCTCGACGAGGTCGAGGCCGGTGACCATCTCGGTGACGGGGTGCTCGACCTGGAGCCGCGTGTTCATCTCGATGAAGAAGAACTCGTCGGGGCTCCCGGCAGGGACGAGAAACTCGACCGTCCCGGCGCCGACGTAGCCGACCGACCGCGCGACCTCGCACGCGGCCTCGCCCATCCGGGCGCGCTGGGCCGGCGTGAGCAGGGGCGACGGCGCCTCCTCCACGACCTTCTGGTGGCGGCGCTGGAGCGAGCACTCGCGCTCGCCGAGGTGGACCACGGTCCCGTGCGTGTCGGCGAGCACCTGCACCTCGATGTGGCGCGGCGCCTCGACGAGCCGCTCGAGCAGGAGCGTGTCGTCGCCGAACGACGACGCGGCGACCCGGCGCGCGGACGCGAGAGCGCCCGGCAGGTCGTCGGCGGCGCGCACGACGACCATCCCCTTGCCACCGCCCCCGGCGGACGGCTTGACGAGCAGCGGGAACCCGACCGCGCCCGCGACGGCGACCAGGTCGTCGTCGGACATCCCCGCCTCACCGGCCCCCGGCACGACGGGCACGCCCCGCGCGCCGACGATGCTCTTCGCGGCGAGCTTGTCGGCCATCGCCTCGAGCGCGTCGACTCCCGGTCCGACGAACGCGATCCCTGCGCGCTCGCACGCGCGGGCGAGCGCCGGGTTCTCGGACAGGAAGCCGTAGCCGGGGTGGACGGCGTCGGCGCCGGTCGCGACCGCCGCCGCGACCACGGCGTCGACGTCCAGGTAGCTCTGGGCGGCGGGCGCGGGACCGAGCCGGATCGCGACGTCTGCCTCGCGCACGTGGCGCGCACCGGCGTCGGCGTCGGAGAAGACGGCGACGGACCGCACGCCGAGGCGTCGCAGCGTGCCGATCACGCGGCACGCGATCTCGCCGCGGTTGGCGACGAGGACCGTACGGAAGCCGGTCGCGTCGTGAGGGGTCTCGGAGGTCATCGGCTCACATCCGGAAGAGGCCGAACCGGTCACCGGTCCAGGTCTCGGCGAGGGGCGTGCGCGCGCACACGCCGAGGGCGAGGCCGAGCACGCGGCGCGTGTCGGCGGGGTCGATCACGCCGTCGTCCCACAGGCGCGCGGTCGCGTAGTACGGGCTGCCGTGCTCGTCGTAGTCGGCGCGGATGCCGGCGGCGAACGCGGCCTCCTCGTCGGGGTCCCACGTCTCGCCGCGCGCCGCGAGCTGGTCGCGCTTGACCGTCGAGAGCACCGACGCGGCCTGCGGACCGCCCATCACGGAGATGCGGCTCGCGGGCCACGACCACAGGAAGCGCGGCGAGTACGCGCGCCCGCACATCGAGTAGTTGCCCGCCCCGAACGACCCGCCGACGATCACGGTGAGCTTCGGGACGCGCGTCGTCGCGACGGCCGTGACCATCTTGGCGCCGTCCTTCGCGATCCCCCCGGCCTCGGCGTCGGTGCCGACCATGAAGCCGGAGATGTTCTGCAGGAACACCAGCGGGACCCCCCGCTGGTCGCACAGCTCGATGAAGTGCGCCCCCTTGAGCGCCGACGCCCCGAACAGCACGCCCTGGTTCGCGAGAATCCCCACCAGGTGCCCGTGGATGCGCGCGAAGCCCGTGACGAGCGTGTCGCCGTACTCGCGCTTGAACTCGTCGAACCGGCTCCCGTCGACAAGCCGGGCGATGATCTCGCGCGGGTCGTACGGCGCTTGGACATCGACCGGGACGGTGGCGTACAGATCCTCCCCGGGCTCCTGTACGACCGCAGGGCACTCGCTCTGCGCGACGTCCCACGCGGGCGCCGGGTCGGGCGGGAGCGTCGCGACGATGCGGCGCACGGTGTCGAGCGCGTCCTCGTCGTCGTCGGCCAGGTGGTCGACGACGCCACTACGGCGCGCGTGCAGCTCACCGCCGCCGAGCTCCTCGGCCGTGACGACCTCGCCGATCGCCGCCTTCACGAGCGGCGGCCCGCCGAGGAAGATCGTGCCCTGCCCGCGCACGATGACCGTCTCGTCGCTCATCGCGGGCACGTAGGCGCCGCCCGCCGTGCACGACCCGAGGACCGCGGAGATCTGCGGGATCCCCGCCGCCGAGAGACGCGCCTGGTGGTAGAAGATCCGACCGAAGTGGTCGCGGTCCGGGAACACCTCGGCCTGCCGGGGGAGGAACGCACCCCCCGAGTCGACGAGGTAGACGCACGGCAGCCGATTCTCGAGCGCGATCTCCTGCGCCCGCAGGTGCTTCTTCACCGTGAGCGGGTGGTACGTGCCGCCCTTCACGGTCGCGTCGTTGCACACGACCATGACCTGCCGCCCGCTCACCACCCCGATCCCGGCGACGACCCCGGCGGCCGGCCACGCGCCGTCGTCCACGCCGTACCCGGCGAGCGGCGCGATCTCGAGGAACGGGCTGCCCTCATCGAGCAGGCGGTCGACGCGGTCGCGCGGCAGCAGCTTGCCGCGCGCGACGTGCCGGTCGCGCGCCGACGCCGGGCCCCCGCGCGCGACGTCCGCCGTGCGCGCACGGAGCTCGTCGGCGAGCGCCCGCTGGCCGGCGTCGTTCGCCCGGGCCGTCTCCGACCCGGGGTCGACGGCGCTCGTCAGGATCGTCATCCGGCCACCCCTCCCTGCCGAACCCGGGATCGCTCCTCACCCGCGGCCGATCCTGGGGAGGGATCCAGGGTTCGGCGGGGCGCGGTACCACCGCCGGGCGACGAGCCACCAGCGAGGAGCGCGAGGGCCGGGTCCTCGAGCAGCGCGCCGAGGTCGGCGAGGAAGCGCGCGCCCTGCTCGCCGTCGACCACGCGGTGGTCGAACGACAGGCTCAGGGTGACGACGTCGCGCAGCGCGACCTCGCCGTCGTGCTCCCAGGGCCGACGCCGCACCGCGCCCAGGCCGAGGATCGCCGCCTCGCCCGGCACGAGGATCGGCGTGCCCGCGTCGACGCCGAACACCCCGACGTTGGTGATCGAGATCGTCCCGCCCGTGAGGCGCTCGGGCGTCGTCCGGCCGTCGCGCGCCGTGACCGTGAGGTCGGTGAGCGCGGCGGCGAGGTCGGGCAGGTCGAGGTCCTGCGCGTCGGGCACGTGGGGCACGACGAGCCCGCGATCGGTCGCGACCGCGATGCCCAGGTGCACGCGGCGGTGCCGCACGATCTCCGCGGTGCCGTCCGGGAGGTCGTGCCACGCGCTGTTGAGCGCGGGGTGGCGCGGGAGCGCGAGGCACAGCGCGCGGGCCGCGAGCGCCAGCACGGTGATCCGCGCGCCGCGCGCGAGGCGGTGGGTCCGCAGCCGCTCCAGGAGCTCGACGCTGCGCGTCACGTCGACCGTGAGGAACACCGTCGCGTGCGGCGCCGTGAACGCGCTCGCCACCATCGCCGCCGCGGTGTGCTTGCGCACCCCCCGCACCGGCACGACCTCGGGCTCGAGCCCGACCCGCGCGTCCCCACCGGCGGCTGCCGAGCCGGGAGACGTGACCCCTCGCCCGGGCCCTCGCGAGGCGAGGTCTCCCCTCTCGTCTGGGGGCGCCGTCAGGTGGGCGGGCGTCGCGTTCCGCGCGGTCGGGGTGGCCGACGCGGTCGACGCGGCGAGCGTGCCGTGCACCTCGCGCTGCTGCCGCACGACGTCGCGGTGGCAGCTCACCGCCGCGAGGACGTCCTCGCGCGTGATGAGGCCGTCCCGGCCGGTCCCGTCGACCCGGTCGATGCGCACACCGAGCTTCTTCGCGAGCGCCCGCACCGGCGGCGTCGACCGCGGCCGCTCTCCGGCGACGGTCCTGCCGGACGCACCGGGCGCCGTCGTGCCGCCGAACCCGGGGATGTCGCCGGGCTCGATGACGCGAGTGACCGCAACCCCGGGTTCGACGGCCGACCCGACCGTCCCCGAGCCGTCGGCGGGTCGGGTCCGACGGCGTCGCGCCGGCCTGCCGGTGGTCTCCGGCCGCGCCCCGTACCCGACGAGGTTGGGCTCCGGTACGTCGTCAGCCTCCGGCGGACCAGCGGTCACGTCCTGGGCCGGAGCGGCGTCGAACCTGGGCTTGTCGTCGTCGACGGCGCCGAGCCCGGCGACTTCCCCGGGTTCGGCGCCCTGGGGGGCGGGGGTGCCGTCGTCGACCTCGAAGGTCACCAAGGGGGCGCCGACCGTGACGGTCTGGCCCTCCTCGGCGTGCAGCGACGCGACGACGCCGGCGTACGGGGACGGGAGGTCGACGAGGGCCTTGGCGGTCTCGACCTCGGCGATGACCTGGTTGAGCTCGACGTGGTCGCCCGCGTGGACGTGCCAGCTCACGATGTCGGACTCGGTGAGGCCCTCCCCGAGGTCGGGGAGGCGGAACTCGCGCATCGTCATCATCGGGCCACCGCCTCGACGGTGCGGACCGACCCGGCCTGGCTGCCGGCCCCGCCCGGCGAACCGGCGTCGGAGCCCGTGCGCGGCACGAACGGCTCGACCCGCCCCAGGACGCGGTCGACGCCGTCGAGGATGCGGTCGAGGTCGGGGAGGTAGTGGCCCTCGAGCTTGGCGGGCGGGTAGGGCATGCCGTGACCGGTGACGCGCACGGGCGCGGCCTCGAGGTACTCGAAGCAACGGTCGGTCACGGTCGCGGCGATCTCCGCGCCGAGCCCGGCCTGCCGCGGTGCCTCGTGCGTGACGACGACGCGCCCCGTCTTGCGCACCGACGCCGCGACGGTGTCGTGGTCGATGGGCGAGAGCGAGCGCAGGTCGATGACCTCGACGGACACGCCGTCGTCGGACGCGGCGACGGCGGCGTCGAGAGCGGTCCCGACGAGACCGCCCCACGTGACGAGCGTGACGTCGTGGCCCTCGCGCACGACGCGCGCGCGGTCCATGGGCAGCGGGTCCACCGGGTCGGGGTCGACCTCGCCCTTGAGGTGGTACCGGCGCTTGGGCTCGAAGAGGATCACGGGGTCGTCGCACGCGACCGCCTGGCGCAGCACGGTGTACGCGTCCTGGGGGTTCGCGACCGACACGACGCGCAGCCCGGCGGTGTGCGCGAACAGCGCCTCGGGCGACTCGGAATGGTGCTCGGCCGCGCCGATCCCGCCGCCGACGGGGATGCGGATCGTGATGGGCAGGCGCACCTTCCCGCCGGTGCGCGCGTGCATCTTGGCGAGCTGCGACAGGATCTGGTCGAAGGCGACGAACACGAAGCCGTCGAACTGGATCTCGCACACCGGCCGGTACCCGCGGTACGCGAGCCCGACGGCCGTCCCGATGATCCCGGACTCCGCGAGCGGGGTGTCGAGCACGCGCCGCGGCCCGAACTCCGCCTGGAGGCCGTCGGTCACGCGGTAGACGCCGCCGAGCCGGCCGACGTCCTCGCCCATGACGACGACGCGGTCGTCGTCCGTCATCGCGCGGCGCAGCCCCGCGCCGAGCGCCTTCGCCACGGTGAGGGTGCTCATCGCGCCACCCCCGTCGCGGTCGTCCCCGTGCCCGACGCCGCCTGGTCGCCCGCGGCGCCCGGCCCGCCCGCGCCGTCGTCCCCGTCCTCGCCGTCGCCGAACGACTCGAGGTAGTGCGCGTACTCGGCTCGCTCGCGCTCCAGCGCGTGGTGCGGCTCCGCGTAGACGTGCTCGAAGAGCGACAGCGGCGGCGGGTCGGTGAGCGCGACGCACCCGGCGCGCAGCTCGGCCGCCGCAGCGTCGGCGACGCCCTGCACCCGGGCCGCCTCCGCGTCGTCGAGCACCCCGACGGAGCGCAGGTACGCCTCGAACCGCGCGAGCGGGTCGCGCCCTGTCCACTCCTCGACCTCGGCCGCGTCGCGGTACCGCTTGGGGTCGTCGGCCGTGGTGTGCGGGCCCATGCGGTAGGTGACGGCCTCGATGAGCGTCGGGCCGCCGTCGTGGCGTGCGCGGTCGAGCGCCGCGCGCGTCACGGCGAGCACGGCGAGCACGTCGTTGCCGTCCACCCGCACGCCGGGCAGGCCGAACCCGCGGGCGCGCTCGGCGAGCGGGACGCGCGACTGGAGCGCGACCGGCTCGGAGATGGCCCACTGGTTGTTCTGGCAGAAGAAGACGACCGGCGAGCGGTACGTGGACGCGAAGACGAACGCCTCGTTCACGTCGCCCTGGCTCATCGCGCCGTCGCCAAAGTACGCGACCCCCACCGGCAGCCCCGCGGACGCGTCGACCCGGCCGGCGTCGACGTCGTTCTGCACGCCCATCGCCCAGCCCGTCGCGTGGAGCGTCTGCGCGCCGATGATGACCTGCGGAGACGCCATCCCGATCGCGTACGGGTCCCAGCCGGAGACCGCGACGCCGCGCCACACGCGCACGAGGTCCACGAGCTCGGCGCCGCGCACGCGCGCGACCGCGTGCTCGCGGTAGGAGGAGAAGACGAAGTCGTCGTCGCGCAGCGCGCGCGCCGAGCCGACCTGGGCGGCCTCCTGGCCGAGCAGCGGGGGCCACAGCGCGAGCTCGCCCTGACGCTGGAGGGCCGTCGCCTCGGCGTCGATGCGCCGCGCCACGACCATGTCCTCGAGGAGTCGCAGGAGCGTCGCCCGGGCGGTCTCGCGCGCGGCGTCGTCGTGCGCCGCGGGGTCGAGGTCGGCGAGCCACCGGTCGAGCTCGGGGTCCGCGAGGTGTGTGCCGTCCTCGGTCAGCACGCGCAGGGTCGGCGTCGACGCGCCGTCCCCCGGGTCCTGCCGTGGCAGGTCCGCGCGCACGTCGGCACGCCCGTCCTCGCGCACGTCCTTGCGCACGTCGTGCGCCACGTTCTTCCGGTCTGCTCGTGCGTCGCGCGGGGTTGCCGCCCGGTGACCGTTCTGCGCCTTCGGCGGGGTCGCCGCCGTCGGTCCGGTCCGCACCGCAGGTTCGCTGGGCATCGTCGCCACCTCACCTCGGGGAGCCGGTCCTCTCCGTCGAGGACCGAGGTAGGGCGAACGTAACCCCTGCCGCGCACATGGCTCCACCGACCTCCGCCACGCTGCGCAGTGTGATCGCCGTCACTCAGTTAGGGTGAGCAGCATGCACAGCGCCGACGCTGTCGACCTCGACCTCCTGCTCGCCCTCGCCGACGACCCGCGGGCGACGATCGTCGCGCTCGCCGACCGCCTCCGGCTCTCGCGCAACACCGTGGCGGCGCGCCTCGCCCGGCTCGAGGCCGAGGGCGCGTTCCTCGACCTCGACCGGCGCATCGACCCGCACGTGCTCGGCCACCCGCTCACGGCGTTCGTCGAGGTCCAGGTGCGCCAGAAGGAGCTCGCCCGGATCGTCGACGACGTGGCGCGCATCCCCGAGGTCGTGCAGGCGTTCGGGCGCAGCGGGACGGCCGACCTGCGCGTCACCGTCGCGTGCCGCGACACCGACCACCTGTTCCGCATCGACGCCGCGATCCTCGCGATCGACGGCGTCGAGCGCACGGAGACCTCGCTCTCGATGGGCGAGCTCATCCCCTACCGCCTGCGCCCGCTCATCGAGCAGCAGCGCCGCCGTGCCTGACGCGGCGTCCCGCGTCGAGGGACGCCTCGGTTCGCCGCGGGGCACGACCGCCGCCCCGCTGTCGAGCGCACGACGACAGCCAGACCGTGCGGACCCCGGGCGTGGGCGGGGTCAGCGGAGGTCGCGCACGTAGGCCGCGGCGCCGTCGTACGCGGCGATCCGGCGCTCGTAGTACGTCGCGATGATGAGCAGCAGTCCACCCGCTGCGGCGAGCGTGAGCATCCACGGCCCGGCGGAGATGCGCGTGCCGAGCTGGGACACGAACACGACGAGGATCTCGACCGGCAGCACCGCGACGCCCAGCAGGAACGGCACCGCGAGGTGCGTGCGCGTCCCCACGAGCACCGCGGCCAGCGCGAGCACGATGACCAGGACGGCGCGCCACGTGCGCGCGTCGGTGTACGTCGCGAGGACCGACGGTCCGAGGAGCGCGAGGAGCCCCGGGGCGAGCGTCCGCCACGACCCGGCGAACCCGACTGGCCAGCCGGCGAGGGTCGGCGTCGTGCGCGCCGGAGCTCCGCCCGGGGTCGGGTCGGTGTGGCTGCTCCCCGGGCTGCCCGGACCGGCCACGGCACGAGGGTCGCCGCCCGCCGCGCCGGGCACCGCCGTCGTGCCGGCCGCGAGCGCGAGGTACCCCGCGACGAGCAGGCCCGCGCCGAGCGGGAGCGAGAAGACCTCGACGCGGAGCTCGCGCGGCCACCACGCGCCGATCGCGGCGACGAGCGCGAGCGACCACGTGAACCAGGCGGGCGGGAGGTCGAGCCGGCCGCGGACGGCGCGCCGCACCCCGACCACGAGGAGCGCGAGCAGGGCCACCTCGACGAGCCACACCGTCGCGATGACGCCCCACACCGGCCGGACGTTCGCGACGGTCCCGATCACCACGAGGGCAGCGGCGGGCGCCACGGCCCAGCGCCGCGCGACGGCGGCGCCCCGGCCCCGCGGAGCCACCCCGGCCCCGACGAGGGCCGCCCCGAGCGCGACCCCGCCCGCGGCGAGCGCCCAGGCGAACCCGAGCGCGAACACCGCGCCGCCGCCCGACGCGTGCGCCACGTGGAGCGACTCGACGGTCCCGCCGGTCGCGGCGAGCACCCCGGCGCCCGCGAGCCGCAGGGCCGCAGCGCGCCGCCACGCGCCCTCTCCCGCCCCGCGACCCAGCAGGACCGCTGCGAGGACGGCCACGGCTCCTGCCGCGACGAGGAGCGGCGCCCGCACGTCGCCGGCCCCGGGCGCCGCGCCCAGCGCGAGCACGGACGGCACGACGAGCAGCACCAGGCCGGCGCCCGCGAGCTCCCACCAGCGGCGCGACCGCCGGGCGAGCAGCGCCCCCGTGACGAGGGCCGCGAGCGCCGGTGGCGCGGTGTACGCCTCGACGAGGCCGACGTCCGCGGCGCCGAGCGCCGTCCACAGCGCGGCGGTCCCCAGCGCCGCGGCGAGCCACCACTCCGCGTGCCGGTCGCGGTCGCGCGCGGCGAGCCCCGCGCCTGCGGCGAGCAGGAGCAGCACCGCGACCGCGACCGTGGGCCCGGCGGCGGGGCGCCCGAACGCCAGGCCGACCGCGATCGCCCCCGTGAGCGCCGCGCTCGCCTCGACGGCGACGCGCCCGGCGGCCAGGTGGATCCGCGCCGTGACCGGGCGGGCCGCGGCGAGCGCCGTCGCCACGAGCAGCGCGACGACCGGCAGCACGACGGGCGAGCCGCTCCCCGGCAGCACGAGGGCACCCGCGCTCACGACGGCGACGGCCGCGGTCGGCAGGACGAGGGCGGCGGCGAGCACGCGCAGCGCGGTGACCGACCCGGGGCGCCGCGAGCCGACGAGCACGACCTCGAGCGCGAGCATCGCGACGCACGCGGCGACGGACCACCAGCTGCGCTCGTCGACGACCGTGAGGACGCCGAGCCCGAACGGCACGGCGGTCACGCCGAGCACCGCCCACCACGAGTCCCGGTCGACGCGCGGGACGAGCGTCACCGCGAGCGCGGCGAGCGAGGCGACCCCGGAGACCGCGCACAGGACGGCGACGGTCCCGGCGCCGCTCCACGCGAGAGTGACGCCCAGCACGAGGAGCGCGTACCCGTAGGCGGTGCCGACGAGCGGGGCGTGCAGGGCCCTGGGCGCAGCAGCACGGGCCGCGAGCAGGAGCGCGCCGACGACCACCGCCCCGGCCGTCGCGGTCGGGCGCGTGACCCACGACCCGGCCAGGAGGAGCAGGAGGGAGACGATCACGCCGGCGACGGCGGCCGCGTACCAGGCACGCGCCTCGGCCCGCCCGACGGGTCCGACGCCGTGCCGGACCGCCGCGCGCGGGCCCGGGAGCCGCCGGGCGACCGGGCGCAGGACGCGACCGAGGGCGCGCCGGACCGCCCGGACGAGCGCGCCGGGCGCGGCGCCGCCCCCGGCCGCGCCCGTCGCGACGGGGCGAGCGGTCGCGACGACGAGCAGCGCGGCGAGCAGGGCGAGCAGCCCGAGGGAGGTGACGCCCGCGAGCCGGGGGTCCAGCACGAGCGCGACGACGAGCGCGAGCAGCACCCACGGACCGAGCGCCCGCCCGGTCCGGACGACCGGCGCGGCGCCGAGCCGTCGCGCCCCGGCGAGGCGCGGGACGGGCACGGGGACCGGCGTGCGCAGCGAGAGCCGGGCGGCGACGAGGAGGACGACCAGCGCGGACAGCAGGCCGACGATCGTCCCGTCGAGCAGCGCGGCGCCGGGGGTGCCGCCGCGGACGCCCTCGCCCCACAGCCCGGCGGAGAGGACGCCGACGCCGAGCGGCGCGTCGTCGAGCGTCGCGGCGGTCCCGGCGGTGCCGGTCACGAGGACCTCGGCCGCGCGCACCCCCGCGACGGCCAGCGCGGGCCCTGCCCCGGCGAGGGCGACGAGCGCGCCGCCGAGGAGGGCGTCCGACCGCCCGACGGCAGGGACCGGGGAGCCGAGCACCCCGGACGCCACGCGCGGCGAGGTGAGGACCAGGACGAGGAGCCACGTGGCGGCGGCGAGCGCGGGGACCAGGCCCAGCCAGGCGACGTCGCCCCCGGTCCCGAGCAGCGCCCCCGCGAGGACGGCCGTCGCACCGCCGATCGCGTACCAGCGCCGCTCCCGGGTCGCGACGCGCAGGAGCGTCGCCGCGAGCGCCGCGCCGAGCGCGACGAGGGCGGCTCCGGAGCCGGTCGGGAAGCCCGGCGGGGCGGCGACCGTGAGCCCGACGACCACGGCGAGGGGCACCGCGACCGTCCGCACGACGCCGAGCAGCGCCTGCTCGCCCCGCAGGGTGCTGCCCACCCGCGCGCCGGAGCGCGCCGCGACGGGCGCGGCGAGGGCCGTGAGGCACGCCGTCGCGAGGAGGGCGACCGCCCAGCCCCAGGGCTCCCCCGCGGCAGGCGCCGCGACGAGCGGGACGAGCGGGCCGAGCACGACGGCGCTCGTCACCCAGGCGCGGACCCGCGCCCGGTCCCCGACCACTCCGAGACCCGCGACGACCACGGCGAGCAGCGACGCGCGCGCCACCGTGGTGCCGACCGGGTCGAGCCTCCACGCGCTGAGCGCGAGCTCGACGTCCACGACCGCGAGCACGACGGCGAGCCCCGCGACCGCCTCGGCGGACGAGCGCAGGCCGCGCGACCGCAGGAGCACCGCGGCCCCGACCGTGAGCACCGTGACGACCCCGGTCACGAGGGCGCGCAGCGCGAGGTCGTCGGCGAAGGTGAAGAAGACGAAGACCACCGTCGCGACGGCGAGGAGTCCCGCCCCCGCCCCGGCGAGGACCGGCTGGAGGCCGACCGAGCGCGACGGCGCCGCGCCGGGCACGACGACGCCGCGCGGTCCCGCCACCGCGGGGACCGGCCCGGCCGCGCCGGGACGGACCGGGACCGGACGGCGTGGCCCGGGCGCGGGCGCGGTCCCGACCGCCGGCACCGGGGACGGCGTGCGCGGGCCGGCCGGCCCGCGGCCTGCCGGGTCGAGCGGGCGCATCGCCCGCGGCGGGCCGGCGGGGACCGGGCGCGCGCCGGGCGGCGCCGCGGCGGCCGTGCGGGCCGCCCACGCCGCGGCCTCGGGCTGGCTCGCACGCAGGGCGTCGAGCGCGACCTGGCGGCGTGAGAGCGCGTCGGCCGCGTCGCTCGACGCGGCGGCGACCTCGAACGCGAGCGGTCCGGTGAGGTCGAGCAGGCACCGGTCGCAGCAGGACGACCGCAGCGTCGCGGCGCACGCGGGGCAGGAACGCGTCTCGGGCAGCCGCGCCAGCGCGACGTCGACCCACGGCTCTCTCATGACGGACATCCTGGCGAACCTGTGAGGCTCCTGGGGACGCGTCCACAGGGGGTCGCGTGGCGGTCCGGTGAAGGGTCCCGGTGGGCGCGGTCCCGGGGCGTCGTCCGGCCGTCAGCCGCCGAGGCCGGCGACGAGGGCGCGGGTGAGCGGCGCGTCCACGCCCGCGCGGTCGGCGGCCCGGACGATCGCACCGCCGATGGCGTCCACCTCGAGCGGCCGCCCGGCCTCGGCGTCGCGCAGCATGGACGACTTGGCCTCGGGCGCGAAGCGGTCGTAGAAGGCGAGCGTCCGCGCGGGGTCCGACGGCGCCCCGCTCGCCGCGGCGACCGCCGCGACCTCGCGCACGAGCGCCTCGAGCTCGGCGCGGTGCGTGGTCCGCACCTCGCCGATCGGAGCGCGGTGCGTCGTCGTGAGCAGGGCGAACGGCGCGAGGAAGCCGAGCTTGGCCCACATCAGCGCCGTCTCGTCGGGGTGGACCGTGGTCGAGATGCCGGCCCCGTCCAGGAGCGCGCGTACGGCCTCCACCCGCTCGGGCGGGACGCCGCCGGGCGCGAGGTCGACGTCGGTGAACGCGCTCGTGTGCTCGATCTCGCCCGGCGCGACACGCGTCGACTCGACGCGGATCGTCGCGGGGAGCACGCGCTCGGCCCCGTACCGCGCGCGCAGCACGTCGAGGTGGTCGAGCCCGTTGAGGAACGGGACGACGACGCCGTCGCCGAGCACCTCGGGCGGGACGCGGTCGAGCGCCTCGTCGAGCGCCGTCTGCTTGACCGCCACGAGGACGACGTCGACCGGGCCGTCGAGCCGCGTGGCCGCCCGCGCGGGGACGTGGACCTCGCCCACCTGGCGGCTGCGCACGTGCACCCCGTGCTCGGCCAGGGCCGCCGCCGTGGCCTCCCCCGCGAGGAACGTCACGTCGACCCCGGACCGCGCGAGCAGCGCGCCGACCAGACCGCCGACCCCACCCGGCCCCAGCACCGCTGCCCCTCGGCGGCCCCGGCCGCTCGTCGTCTCCGTCACCGTCGTCCTCCCGTCGTCCGGGTCGTCCCGTCCGGACGGGCGGGGCCGCCCCGCCGTCACGCCGCGGGGACCTCGACCCTACCCACGGGGACGGACGCCACCGACGCGGTGCCGGGCACGGTGAGCGCCGCGATCGCCGTCGTGACCGGGATCGCGAGGACGAGGCCGATCGACCCGACGAGCGTGCGTACGACCTCCTCCGCGATCTCGCCCGAGGTGAGGCTCGTGGCGAGGTTCTGGTCGGACAGGTAGACCGCCATGAGCAGCGGCAGCGCCGCGCCGACGTAGGCGAACGCGATCGTGTAGACGGTCGAGGCGATGTGGTCGCGCCCGATGCGCATCGCGCGCGCGAACAGCTCGCGCCGGGTCGCGAGCGGCGCGACCGCGCGCAGCTCCCACACCGCGGAGGCCTGGGTGATGGTCACGTCGTTGAGCACGCCCATGCCCGCGAGGACGATGCCGCACAGCACGACGCCCTGGATGTCGAGCGAGGGCGCGTACTGCGGGATCCACAGGGACTCCTCCGAGGTGAGCCCGGTGATGTTCGACGCGCCCGAGCCCCACCACCCCAGCACGGCCGTGATCGCGAGCCCGACGAGCGTGCCGAGCAGCGCCGTCGACGTGCGCGCGGTGAACCCGTGCGCGACGTACAGCACGACGAACATGACGAGCGACGACGTCACGAGCGCGACGCCCAGCGCGTTCTGACCCGTGAGCAGCGCGGGCAGCGTGAACCACGTGATGACGACGAACGCGCCCGCCAGCCCGGCGAGCGCGGCCAGGCCGCGCCAGCGCGCGACGGCCAGCACCACGACGGCGTACGCGATCGCGAGGACCCCGATGGGCAGCCCGCGCTCGAAGTCCATGAACACGTACGGGCTCACGCCCGCCCCGACGGCCTCGGCGAGGTAGAGGACGCGGAGCCGGTCGCCCTCGTCGAACCCGTAGGCGACGTACTCGGGCGGCGCGCCGACGGTGATCGCGTCACCGCCCACGTCGTCGCCGCCCGCGCGCGACCCCGCGTCGAGGCGGGCGGGGACCTCGCCCGTCTCCGGGTCGATCGGGCCGGTGACGGTGGCGCGCAGGACCGTGCTGCCCTCCGCCGCGACGGGGATGCGGTCGGGCACGTCGGCGGACGCGGGCCACAGCACGACCAGCCCGGCGAGCGTCGCGAGCAGGGCCGGGACGAGGAGCGCCGCGAGCGTCAGGCGCACCCGCCGCGTCGCCGGGGCCGCCGGCCCGTGCGCGTGGCCGTGCGGGTCGGCGCGCGACCGCCCGGGCTGCTCGCGGCGCTCCCGGCGCCCCGGGACGGGGCCGGACGTCGGATCGGGGCTCGGCTCGCTCACCCGAGGATGCTGCCACGGCGGGCCGACGACGCGTGGTGGCACGCGCCGTCGGGCGCTACGGGGTGAGGCGGTGGAGGTCCCGGGGGAAGAGCGCGACCTCACGGACGTTGGTCGCCTCCACCAGGCGGGCGACCCAGCGCTCGAGGCCGATGGCGAAGCCGCCGTGCGGGGGCATCCCGTGGGCGAACGCCTCGAGGTAGGTCGCGTACGGCTCGGCCGTCTCGCCCCGCGCCGCCAGCGCGGCGACGTAGTCCTGGTAGCGGTGCAGCCGCTGTCCGCCCGTCACCAGCTCCAGGCCGCGGAAGAGCAGGTCGAAGCTGTTGCTCCAACGAGGGTCGTCAGGTTGCGGGTGCGTGTAGAAGGGCCGCTTCCGCATCGGGTAGCCCTCGACCGCGAGGAAGTCGGAGCCGTGGGTCGACCTCGCCCACGCGCCCAGGGCCCGCTCGTGCTCGGGGGCGAGGTCCGGCTCGTCGTCCGCCGCACCGACGAGGGCGAGCGCGTCACGGAAGTGGATCACGGGGATCTCGGACGGCACGACCGGCAGCGCCGGCCCGAGCCGCTCGACGGCGTCGCCCGCCCCGTCCCGGAGCGCCCCGACCATGCCGGCGAGCACGTCGCGCAGCACCGCCAGGACGTCCCGGTGGTCGCGCACGAAGCCGAGCTCGACGTCCAGGGAGACGTACTCCGCGAGGTGGCGTGCCGTGTCGTGGGGCTCCGCCCGGAAGACCGGCCCGACCTCGTACACGCGCTCGAACACGCCGACCAGCTGCTGCTTGAAGAGCTGCGGGCTCTGGGCGAGGTAGGCGGTGCGACCGAAGTAGTCGACGGGGAACACGCTCGCGCCGGACTCCGTGGCGGACGCGACCAGCTTGGGCGTCTGGATCTCGGTGAAGCCCGCCGCGTCGAGCGTGGCGCGGAACCCGCGCAGGCTCGCGGCGGCGAGCTCCCAGCGGGCCCGCCGGGCCGGGTGCCGCCATGTCACGGCCGCGTGGTCCAGGAGCGTGGGCAGCGCGACGTCGAGGTCGGGGCGCCACAGCTCGACCGGCGGGCGGGTCGCGGGCGCGCCGAGCAGCGTGACCGTCGGCGCGGTGATCTCGACGCCGCCCGGTGCCTGCGCGTTCGCCGTGGCCGTCCCCGTGACCTGGACGGCGGTCTCCTCCGGCGGCAGCCCCTCTGCGGGCACCTCGTGCGGACGCAGGACGACCTGGGCGAGTCCGGTGCGGTCGCGCAGGACCAGGAAGGACACCGTCGCGAGCTCGCGGCGGCGGTGCACGTGCCCGCACAGGGTCACCACGTGTCCGGGTGGTGCGGCGGCGACGTCGGCGGCCAGGGTGCGGGCGGGTGCGGGCGGGGCGGGTGGTCTCATGACTCCTCCAGGGAAGGGCAGGCCCTGGAGGTGCGGGCGGGGGCTAGGTCGCGGTGCCACCACACCTTCGTCGACGTCTCGTCGACCTCTCGTCGGTACGCCGTCACGCGCGGGGAGCCGCCGCCGGTGTCGCCACCGGCCGAGGGTCGTCACGCCTCGCAGCCTCCGCGAGCGACGATACCGACCGACCCGCACGCCGACCACCGCATTGCGGTGGTCGGCGGCCAGGGGTCACTCGGGCAGCGTCACGTAGCCCCGGCGAACGCCCGCGACGAGCCGGCGGGGGAGGGTGAGCTCGCGCCCGTCGACGACGACGGTCACGAGCTCGGGCACCTGCGCCTTCCACTGCGAGCGGCGGGCACGGGTGTTGGAGCGGGAGAGCTTGCGCTTGGGCACGGCCATGAGGGGTCCTTCCGGTGGTGGTGCGCCCAGCCTAGCGGGCACTGAGAACGATTCTCAAGACGGTCCGGGGCCACGACCCCGGACGGCGGTAGCATCCCGAGGGCCGTCCGCCCGTCCGGCGGCGACGCAGCCGTCACACCCCGTCACAGCACGCCACCGAACGCAACGAGGAGCCAGCATGGCCACGGTCGACTACTTCCTGTCCGGCGACCCCGAGGTCGCCAAGCAGCACCTGCACGCCGCGCTCCAGGAGCAGGGCTTCACCGTCTCGACGCGACCCACGGGCCAGTGGGCCGCCGAGCGCGGGAGCAAGCAGAAGACGTTCTGGCTCGGCGCGTTCGCCGGCAAGGCGCAGCACCTCGTCTTCACGGTCGACTTCATGCTCCACGGCGACCAGCTCGTCGCGCGCATCGACCGCCCGACCGGCCACGGCGCCATGGCCGGCGCGGTCGGCGTGGCCCGCTCGAACAAGGCGTTCTCCGAGGTGGACCAGGCGATCGGCACGCGCCTGACCCAGCACGGCATCCTCGCGAACGTCGTCCACGCCTGACCTCGAGCGACGCCGCGACACGACGAAGGCCCGGAGCCCCTCGCGGGATTCCGGGCCTTCGTGCGTGCTGACCGGACCGGCAGCGGCCGGTCAGCGAGACGTCACTTGGCGACGGCCTTCTTGAGCAGGCTGCCGGCGCTGATCTTCACGCCGAAGCCGGCCGGGATCGAGATCTCCTCGCCCGTACGGGGGTTGCGGCCCGTGCGGGCGGCACGCTCGACGCGCTCGACGGACAGGAGGCCCGTGACCTTGACGGCCTCGCCCTTGCCCAGCGACTCGACGAGCACCTCCTGGAAGGCGTTGAGAGCCTTCTCGGCGTCCGCCTTCGACAGGTCGGCCTTGCTGGCGATGGCCGAGACGAGCTCGGACTTGTTGAGCGACATGCGAATCCCTTCTTCGGTTCACGACGCGCGGTGGTCACCACCCGTCGTCACGGTCTCAGTGTGCCAGCCGCGAGGCCGTGCACCGGGGACAACACTAGGGAACACGCGGAGTTTCGCGCGACTTCTCGCGGCCTCCGGGCGTCGCGTGTCTGCGCTCAGCCCTCCTCGTGCTCGTGGTCGTGGCCCTCGTGGCCCTCCTCGGCGGGCTCGTCGTGGGCGTGCTCGCCCTCCTCGTGGGCGTGCTCGTCGTCGTGCGCGCCGGCCGTGGCCGGCTTCCCCGTGACCCCGTTGAGCTCGTTCGGCACGACGTCGAGCTCCGCGCTCTTCCACACCTCGCCGCCGACGTAGTCGACCGCGTGGATCGCGCGGCCGGCCGGGTCGGTGACGTAGGCGATGCCGTCCTGCACGAGCAGCGTGGGCCGCGGCTCCTGCCACTCGTCGGGCTCCTCCCACGCGTCGACGACCGGGATGGACCGCACGACCGTGCCCGCCTCCGGGTCGATGACGTGCAGCGACCCGTCCGTGCCGAGCACGAGCGCCTCGCCCGCGTCGCCTCGGCCGAGCGAGCGGAACGTGTAGCTCGCGGGCAGGTCGACGAGGCGCAGGCTCGCGTCACGCGTGTCGATGAGGGAGACGCGGGTCGGCCGCTCCAGCTCGGCGTCGGGGTCGGACTTGTAGTCGCCCAGGACGAACGGCGACTCCTCGCTGCCCGCCTGGTTGCCGATGCGCCCGTAGGCGTCCGGGGCCGCGACCTTGCTGATCGCGCCGGCAGCGACGACGACCGCGCCGTCCTCGCAGCCGATCACGACGGCCTCGCCCGCGGCGACGGCCTCGCCGTGCACGCCGGGGCACTGGTCGCTCGCCGCGACCTCGTCGCCGGCGGCGTCGAGGAGGCGAACGCCCGTGCGGGCATCCTCGGTGCCCTCCGAGACGACGAGCGAGCCGTCGGACAGCTCGACCGCGACGCCGTGGTGCGCCTCGGGGGTCGTCAGGGTGCGCGCGTCGTCGAGGCCGTGCGGGTCGGCCACCGCGGCGGAGTCGAGCACGGTGATCTCGCCCGTGCCGTCGTCGAACAGCGCGGTCCGACCCTCGTGCACGACGACGTGGCCCGGCTTCTCGGCCGCGTACGTCACGTCCGTGAGGACGGGGTCCGCGGTGTAGTAGTGGTCGTGGTCGCCGTGCGGCTCGGCCCACGTGCCGACGTCGAGCACCTGGAACCCGCCGGACGTCGAGACGAGCAGGTGGCGGCCGTCGCCCGCGGGGTTGAGGCGGTTGAAGCCGGCGAGCTCGAGGTCGTCGACGACCTCGAGCGTCGTCGCGTCGAGGACCTGGACACCGCCGTCGTACGTGATCGCGAGGCGCGGCGTGAGCGCGGCCGCCTCGCTCACGTCGGAGGTGGCCGACGGCGCGGGCTCGGTCGCGTCGCCCTGCTCGCCCTCGGAGCCCGCCCCCTGCGCGCACGCCGCGACGAGCGTGAGCGGGAGGGCGAGGCCGAGCGCGAGGGCGAGCGGGCGCCGTCGGGCCCGTGCCCCGGGAGGGATGTCACCGGAGGGGGGACTCGCCCCGGCGGGATCGGCGTGGGCGTCGGTCGGGTCGGGTGCGGTGTGGTGCATGCGTGGTCGGTCGCCCGGGGACCCGGGCGACCGCTCCTCTCCGGTGGTGGTGGGTGCGCGGGTCAGCCCTGACGGGCCTTCCAGCGCGGGTTGGCCTTGTTGATGACGAAGGTCTTGCCGTGGCGGCGCACGACCTTCGCCCCGGGCTTGTCCTTGAGCGAGCGGAGCGAGGCGCGGACCTTCATCGCGCACCCCCGCCCTGCGCACCGCCGCGGGCGCCGTAGCGCTGGCGGAACTTCTCGACCCGGCCGGCGGTGTCCACGACGCGCTGCGTGCCCGTGTAGAACGGGTGGCTCGCGCTCGAGATCTCGACGTCGACGACGGGGTAGGTGTTCCCGTCCGTCCACGTCACGGTCTCGCGCGGGACGCCCGGGCCCTGCGGGTGGTCGCCCGCGAGGGTCGAGCGGGTCAGGAACGAGAAGTCGGCGGACTTGTCGCGGTAGACGACGGGCCCGTAGACGGGGTGGATGTCCTTCTTCATGGTGGTCTCCTTGCTGGGCCAGTGACAGGCGGGGGCCGGCCGCCGCTCGGGGCGGCGGCGGTCACCAGCTCGACTTCGTGACTCCGGGCAGCTCGCCGCGGTGCGCCTGCTGGCGCAGGCGGACGCGGGAGAGCCCGAACTTCCTCAGGTAGCCGCGCGGGCGGCCGTCGACGACGTCGCGGTTGCGCACCCGCGTGGCGCTCGCGTCGCGGGGTTGGCGCTGGAGCTCGAGCACCGCGGCCGCCCTCTCCTCGGACGAGGACGACGGCGATGCGACCACGCGTTTGAGCTCCGCGCGGCGCTCGGCGTAGCGGGCGACGACCTCGACGCGCTGGTCGTTGCGCGCGACCTTGGACCGCTTCGCCATCAGCGCTCCTCGCGGAAGTCGACGTGGCGGCGGACGACGGGGTCGAACTTGCGCAGGACCATGCGGTCGGGGTCGTTGCGGCGGTTCTTGCGGGTCACGTAGGTGAACCCGGTGCCGGCGGTGGACCGGAGCTTGATCACGGGACGGAGGTCGGTGCGGGTAGCCATCAGAGCTTCTCCCCTCGGGCGAGGATCCGCGCCACGACGGCGTCGATCCCCTGGCGGTCGATGGTCTTGATGCCCCGGGCGCTGACGCGCAGGGTCACGTGGCGACCCAGCGACGGCACCCAGTAGCGCTTCTTCTGGATGTTCGGGTCGAAGCGACGCTTGGTCCGCACGTGGGAGTGCGAGATCGCGTGGCCGAACCCGGGAGCGGTGCCGAGCACCTGGCAGACGGCGGACATGGCGGTTCCTCTCGGGGTCGGGTGAGGCGACGGGAGACGACACTAGATAGTGAGAATCATTCCCGTCAAGACGCTATGCTGACCCGCTGTCGAGAACAGTTCTCAGGAGCGGGTTGTTCCCGGTGCCGGCCGCGAGGTCGCGCGGGACGCCCCAGACCACGGATCGGAGCGCTTCATGCCCTTCTCGTCACCCTCGGCGTCGGGGGCCACGCCCGACGACGCGCACGACGTGCCGTCAGGCGCCGGGGACCTGCGCGTCGCGCTGAGCGTCCTCGCGACGATCGACCCCGTGCTGCGCGACAGCGCGGTGTTCGGGCTCGTCGTCGGGGCGCCCCGCGTCGTCGCGCTCCGGCACGACATCCGGGCGGCCGAGGGCGCGCTGCGCCGGGTCGTCGTCGACGCGACCGGCGTGGTCGAGGACGAGGTCGTACCGCTCGAGCACGCGTGCCTGTCGTGCGCCGTGCGCGAGGACGCCGTGCCCACGCTGCGGCGCCTCGCCGCCGACGGCCGGTGGGACCACGTGGTGCTCGCGCTGCCCGTCGCCGCCGAGTCGCTGCCCGTCGTCCGGGCGCTCGCCGCGCAGACCACGCCCGGCAACGAGCTCGAGCGCCTCCGCCTCGCGACCGTGCTCGCCGTCACCGACGTCGACACGCTCGAGCACGACCTGCTCGACGACGACCTCGTCGCCGAGCGCGGCGTCGGGCTCACCGAGGACGACCAGCGCGCGGTCGGCGAGGTGCTGGCGGCCCAGCTCGAGCACGCCGACCTCGTCGTGACGACCGGGGACCTCGCGGCCGCGGCGACCGGCTCCGGGCTCGTCGACCGGCTCCGGGGCGTCGGAACCCGGCGCGTCGACGGGCTCCACGCACTCGCGGCCGACGACCTCGCCCGGCACACCCACGACGCCGCTGCCGGCGAGCGCCGCGCCCACCCGCTCGGCGTGCGGGGCCCGCTCCCACGCCGCGTGACGCCCGACGGCGACCGGAGCTGGACGATCGAGCTGTGGTCGGCCCGGCCGTTCGACCCCGAGCGCCTGCTGCGCCGCATCGAGGACCTCGGCACCGGCCGGGTCCGGTCCCGCGGGGTGTTCCACGTCGCCAACCGCCCCGACTCGCTGTGCGCGTGGGACGGCGCGGGCGGTCAGCTCTGCATCGGCACGCTCGGCACGTGGGACGACGCGACCACCGCCGAGGGGCGGCCCGTCGAGCCGCACACGCGCGTCGTCATCGTCGGGGCCACGCCCGACGGCGAGGGTGACGGCGGCGACGACGAGCGCGGCCGCCTGCTCGACGCGTTCCGCGACGTGCTCGCGACGCCGGACGAGCTCGCCGACGGCGGCCTGCGCTGGCTCGGCCGCACCGACGTCCTCGCCCCCTGGCTCGGCGCGCGGAGCGACGCCGTGTGAACCGCCGAGCAGCCGGGAGGGGCCGGCGGATCAGGTCGTGACGAGCAGGACCACGAAGAGCACGATCGCGCCGCCGACGGTGGCGACGAGCCACGCACGCGCGCGACGGGGGCGGGCGATCGCGAGCCCGAGGAGCAGCGGCGCCGCGACGAGGCCGACCGCGAGGGCATAGGCCTGCGGCGCCCCGTCGCACGGGCCGCCCCACGCGTCCACGCACGCGTCGCTGCTGGAGTCGAGGCCGGGGAGCAACGCGAAGAAGGCCGGTGCGGCGACGAGGAGGAGCCCGAGAAAGGCCACGAACGCCCCCGCGGCGGCTCGATCGTGCCGCCTCCGCATCTCGGACGTCGTGAGCACCGCGCGGACCCGGGGCCCCCTCTCCTGCCCTCGCGCCGTGCCGTCCCCCTGCCGCTCGGGCGTGACGTCCTGTCCCGTCGACGCGCGGTCGTCGTGCTCCATGCCGACGAGTCTCGCGCTCGCCACCCGCACCCGCTGGGACCGGCAGCGCTCGGGCGCGTCCCACGCCCCGTCGGCACGGCGCTGCGCACCGACTCCCTAGCGCGCGAGGCCGACCGCGGTGCCGACGAGGACCGCCCACGTGGCGAGGCTCAGGCAGGCGGAGATCACTCCCGTTCGCCGCGGCCTGCTCGTCCCGACGAGGTAGACGGCCAGGACCGCCGGGACGAAGAGCCCCACGACGCCCCCCGCGATCTGGAGGAGGCCCTTGCCCGGCTGGGGGCACTCGACGGGCAGGAGCGTCCCGCACGACGCGGGGTCGAAGGAGCCCATCCCGGCGACGAGCAGGAACAACGCGAGGAAGCCGAACACGAGGTAGAGCACGCCCGCGACGAGCAGCGCGAGGAGCACGCGCCACGTCTCGGGCCCCTGCCCCGCCGAGCGACGGTCGACGGGGCGCTCGATCGGCTTCCGGTCCGTCGGGCTCTCCACGCCGCGAGTCTCGCAGACGCCCGCACCGTCAGGACACGCTCGGCGAACCACCCTGATCGAGATCGCGGCGGGAGCGGCTGGCTCCAGAGCGGTTGCGTCGCGCCGGATCCCGGAGCAGCCCTCAGTACGGTGGCCTCATGGGGGACGACGAGAGGATCCGGTCGGAGATCGAGCTGGTCGAGACGGAGCTGCGCGTCCGCGACACGACGGCCGCGGCTCACCGCGAGGACCGCGCGCTCCGCCTGATGAACGACTACGGGGCGGACTGGCCGCTGTGGCCCGCGACGTCCGCGGCCGTGGAGGAGCTGGGACCGCTCATCGGGCCGCCGCTCACCGCCCGGCTCCGCCGGTGGGCCCGGACGTTCAACGACCACTACCACCACGTCGACGGCTGGGACGACCCTGTGGTCGCCGCGGAGCACCGCGCCGAGGCCGAGCGTCTGCTCGCCGCGCTCCGGGAGACTCTCCCGCCGCCGTGGACGGTCAGCCTCGACTACTGGGAGACGACCGGCGACGGCCACTGAGTCGTCACGCGACGACGCGGCGGACCAGCTCGTCGACGCGACGGTCGTAGTTCTCGGCGGAGAACCTGCCCGCGCGCTGCAGCGTCGCGACCCCGTGCATCGCTCCCCACACGACCTCGGCGGCCGTCCCCACGTCCGACGGCGGCCGGTCGAGCGCGAGGAGCGCGTCGGCGATGGCGTCGAACCCCTCACGCATCGCGCGCGGCGTCTCGTCCGAGGCGAACGCGGCACCGATCGGCAGGTGGAACATGGCCTCGTACGTCGCCGGGTGGCGCGCGGCGAAGTCGAGGTACGCCACGACCAGCGCGCGGACCCGGCCCTCGCCGCTCGCACCCTCGCCGGGCTGCGGTCGGGCCGCGGTGAGCGCTGCGGCGAGCTCTTCGAAGCCGAGCAGCGCCACGGCCGTGACGATCTGGGACCTGCCCTCCGGGAAGTGCCCGTAGAGGACGGGTTGGCTGTAGCCAATCGCGTCGGCGAGCCGGCGGGTGGTGACGGCCTCCCACCCCTGCTCCTCGGCGAGCACGCGCGCCGCCGCGACGATCTGCGCTTCCCGCTCCTCGAGGAGCCGTGCCTTGCGCGCCACTGCCGGTGTGCTCATGGCCCGAGTCTAGCGCCGCTAGATTGCCTGTGCTAGTTTTCCTAGCATTGCTAGATTCCCTGGATCGAAGGAGCCGGACATGCAGTGGTTGCCGATCGTCGCCGTGGTCGTCCTGGGCGTGATGGTGGGGGTCGAGGTGTCGGTCGCGTTCGTCGTGAACCCGATCGTCGACCGGCTGCCGGGGAACGCCGGCCTGCTCGCCCGGGCCGACGGCGGGCGGATGCTCGGGCGGGCGATGCCGTTCTGGTACTTCGGGTCGCTCGCGCTCACCGCGGCGACGGCACTCGTGCTGCCCGCCGGCGCGTGGGCGGCCTGGACCGCGGCGGCCCTCCTGACGCTGAGCGTCGTCCTGTCGGTCGCCGTGCTCGTGCCCATCAACAACCGCGGCAAGACGTGGACCCCCGAGACGGCGCCCGCCGACTGGCGCGAGCAGGCCCACCGCTGGGACCGGTACCACCTCGTCCGCATCGCCCTGCTCGTCGCGGCGTTCACCCTGCTGGCCGTCGCGGTCGCCGCCTGACCCCTCGACCGACACGGCCCCGAGGCAGAGAAGGCACGACGACGGGCACATCGGAAGACGCCGGACACGGAGGAACCGGTGGCGATCCGCCGCGAGAGCTCCCCCCAGCGAAGCTCTCGTCGCGGACCGCCACCGGTCCAGGTGTCGCCGCGTGACCCGTCGCGACGACGTCCCCCACCAGTGCGAGAGGGGGCGGGCACATGTTCGGGACGTTCACGAACAGTGATCTGAGTCACAGTACGTCGGTCGTCGCCCCGCCGCCTGCTGACGAGGCCCGGCGTCCTCTCGCCGTGGGTCGGCGATGACCAGCGCGCTCCCGAGGCCGACCTCATCCGCCGACGACGAGCTCCCCGATGACCGTCTCCCCGTCGGACTCGTACACGGGGACGCTGATGGCCTTGCCCTCGCGCTCCTCCTGCCACGCCGCGGCCTCCTCGGGGCTCGTGGGCGAGCCGCCCTGCGCGTCCTCCAGATCCCGCGCGAACGCGTAGCCGACCCGCCCGTTCGTCGCGTAGACCGAGACGAGGTCGGGCCAGCCCGTGTCGTTCGCGACCCCGTACGTGTCGCCGTTCGCGTTGGTCGCCCAGGCGGTGACCGTCTCGTCGACGTAGGTGGCGACGAGGTGCCACCGCGCCCCCGGCTCGGCCTCCACGCGCACCGACTCGTCGCCCGGCACCGCGACGACGCTCCAGCCCATGCCGGCACCCTCCCCCGCCGCGAGCCGGCGCGCCTGGTCCTGCGCGTCCTCCGTCGAGCACGTCATGTTCGCGCCGTCCTCGAGCACGAACCGCCCCGCGTCGAGGCACACGAGCGACAGCTCGACGTGCGTCGCGCCGTCCGGCCTGGGCCCGAGCTCGACGGTCGAGGTGCCCGCGCGCGTGACCTCGACCGGCCCCGCCAGACGTGTCACGACCGTGCCGCCGGGCTCGACGAGCGCCGTCACGGCGTACGCCGTCCCGCCGGCGACCGCCAGCGCACCGAGCGCCCCGACGCCCGCCCACCACCGGCGTCGTGCCGGGCGACGGGGGGCCGCCACCGACGCCTGGGCCACGAGCGCGCCACGCAGCGCGTCGGCGAACACGGGATCGAGGTCCGGCATGCGGTTCTCGCTGTTCATGAGCGCCCTCCTTCGACGAACGCGCCGCTCGGACGCGGCCTCGCGCGCCCTGGTTCCACGTCTCCGACCGCGGCGCGGAGCCGGACGCGCGCCCGGTGCAGCCGGGACTTGGCCGCCGACGGCGTCAGGCCGAGCACCCCGGCGGCGTCGGAGATCGACCAGCCCTCCAGCGCGACGAGGGTGAGGAGCCGCAGGTCGGCCGCCGGCAGCGCCCGCAGCGCCGCGCCGAGCGCCGGGTCGACGACCTCGGCCGGGTCGTCGACGAACGCGGCGTCCTCGGCGGCGGGCACGTCGCCACCCCGGGGCAGGGCGTCGAGCAGCCGGCGATGGCGTCCGGTCCCCCGGCGGACGTTCCGCGCGACGTTCGACGCCGTGACGAGGAGCCACGGCAGGGGCGAGCCGGAGACGAGCCGCACCGACGTGCGGCGGCGCCACAGCTCGAGGAACGCCGCCGCCAGCACGTCCTCCGCCTGGTGCCGGTCGACCACGAGCCGGTACGCGTGCCGGAACACGCGGTCGCGGTGCCGGTCGAAGAGCACGCCGAACGCCGCGCTGTCGCCGCCCAGCGAGGCGGCCCACAGCGCGGCGTCGGTCTCTGCGTCACCCTGCTCGCCGGCAGGGCCCGGGTCGCCGTCCATGCCCCGTAGTGTCCAGGAGGGCCCGGACGGTTTCACCCGACGGCGGCGTCCGTCCTCACGTCGCCCGGACCCGCCGCCGGGACGCCCGACCGCCCGCGATCCCGGCCACCACGGCGCCGACCACGACGGCCGCGACGAGGGGCGCCGTCGGCGTCGGGGAGGCACCGGCGGCGACGGGCGCGGGGGCGAGCGACGCCGCCGTCGCGACGAAGGTCGGCGCAGGACGTGCTCCGGACGGGTCGGTGTCCGTCCACGCGTACGACGCCCCCGACGGGCACTCCTGCACGGCGGGGAAGACGAACGCCTGCCCCACGTCGCCCGTGACCCGGACGTCGAGCGTGAAGGCCGCACGCTCGCCGTCGGGCACGGGCTCGCCGGACCACGCCACCGCGTCGTCCGTCACGTCGGAGGTCCACCCGTCGGGCTGGCCCGCCGCGAGCGCCTCGACGCCCTCGGGGAGCGTGACGCGCAGCGCGTCGGTGGGCTCGCCGTCGCACCCGTGGTCGAACGTGAAGGTGAGCGTCGACGTGCCGTCGCCATGGGGCTCCACGGTCTCGATGAGCACGTGCGCGGCCGCCGGTCCGGCCGCCAGCACCGCCAGGGCACCGGTGGTGACCGCGACGGCGACGAGGCGGGACGCGCGCAGGGCGGCCCGGTGGTGACGGGTCATGAGGACACCTCCACGGGGATCTCGACGATCGGGTTCTCGTACTTGGACGTCCGGACGCTCACGTGGAGGGTCCAGTCGCCGGCCATCGGCAGGTCGAGCGTCGCCTCGTACGCGCCCGTCCCGGTCTGCGTGAGGGGCCGGGTGAAGGGGCCGAGCGCGGGGTCGGCGAGCGTCGTGGACAGCTCAGGCACGGCGACGGGCTCCAGGGGCTGCCCGTCGGCGTCGAGCAGCTCGATCTCGAGCGCGTTGACCCCGACCCGGCCGGGCGTGACCCGCGCGCGGAGCGTCCCGTCGCCGAGCGCCTCGACCACCTCGACCGCCGGTGCCGTGGCCTCCTGGGCGGACGCGTCCGACGCGGCGACCGGGCTGCGCGACACGAGCACGCCCGTCACCGCGAGCACGAGCACGAGCAGCACCGCCTCCGCCGCGACCGTTCGGCCGAGCCGACGGCGCGCGGT
Source organism: Cellulosimicrobium sp. I38E (assembly GCF_001647255.1). Classification (NCBI taxonomy): domain Bacteria; kingdom Bacillati; phylum Actinomycetota; class Actinomycetes; order Micrococcales; family Promicromonosporaceae; genus Cellulosimicrobium; species Cellulosimicrobium sp. I38E. Next base: position 150,265 of record NZ_LUAZ01000039.1, on the reverse strand, counting down.
CGCCCCGGTCGTCCCAGCCACCGGCGCGGCGCCTCGCCCGCCTGGACCGCCGTCGGCCACGACCGCCGGGACGAGCCGGTAGCGGTTCCAGGCCGCGACGCCGACGAGGCACAGCGCGACGCCGACCTTGACGAGCAGGGTCTGGCCGTAGGCCGTCGACACGAGCGCGTCGAGCGTCCCGAGGATGCGCCACCCGAGGACGGTCCCGGTGACGGCGAGCGCGAGGACGACCCACGCGCCGAGCGCCGAGAACCGCGCGACGGTGACCGCCGCCCGCCGCGCGTCGAGGCGCGCCGAGGGCGCGAGCACGAGCGCGAGCCCGACGACGCCGCCGAGCCACACCGCCCCGGCCACGACATGGAGCGCGTCCGCCGTGACGACGAGCCACGGCGGGCCGAACGTGCGCGTGTGCCCCACGAGCACGAGCGAGCCCAGCGCCAGGGCCGCCGCGCCGAGCACGACGCCGGCGGGCCACGCCGCCCGGGTCTCGCGCGCCGCGCGCGGCGCGAGCAGGGTCGCGGCGACGAGCCCGGCGAGGCCGAGCGCGCCGGCGAGCGTCGAGTCGGTGGCGAGGCCCGCCGCCCAGGTCGCCGGGTCGACGAGCGCCCCCAGCCCGCCGCCGGCCTGCCAGGCCGGGGTGAGCGGGACCCCGAGCACGATCCCGGCCCCCGCGGCGACGAGCGCCCCGCGGCGCACGCGCTGCAGGCGCCGCCGCAGGACCGGCGCGGCGCCCGGCGAGACGTGCAGCACGAGCAGCTCGAACCCGACGAGCCCCGCGACGAGGAACGTCCCCGCGTAGACCGCGGCCTGGTCGAGCGCGCGCACGGCGACGAGCGCCGCCGTCGGCTCGGCCACGCGCGCCTCGACAGCGGTCGCGCTCGGTGCGCCCACCGAGAACGTGAAGGCGCCCGCCACGGGATGGGTGTCGAGGGACACGACGCGCCAGCTCACGACGTAGGTGCCGTCGTCGAGCGTCGCGGCCGGGGTGACGACGAGCGCGTCGTCGACCGCGGCGACGTCCACGTCGACGGGCGAGCCGTCGGCGGCGAGGACCGTCGTCCCGCCGGTCACGACCTGGACGGGCTCGTTGAAGGTGATGGTCAGCGCGTCGGGCGGCGCGTCGAGGACGGTGCCGTCCCAGGGGTCCGTGCCCACGAGGACGGCGTGGGCCGCGGCCGGGCCGCTCGCGAGGATCGCGAGCAGGACCGCGGCCGCGGCACCGACGACGACGGCCACCACCCGGCGCAGCACCGAGGGGCGGCCCACCGGTCAGGCCTTCGGGCGCGAGCGCACGAACCCGAGCGCCCCGAGCACCAGGCCCGCCGCCGCGAGCACGAGCGCCGTCCAGGTGAGCGCGGCGGGCGCGCCGTCGGACCCGTCGGCCGGCTCCGCGGACGCCGCACCGTCGGCTGCCGCGCCGTCCGACGCGGCGGCGTCGGCGTCGTCCGCGACGGTCTCGGCCGGGGCGTCGTGCCCGTCGCTTTCGGCGGCCGTCAGCTCGAACAGCGGCGCGGGCAGCTCGAGGTCGTGCCCGTCCTCGCCGTCGGCCGGGACCTGCACCCAGGCGCTCTCGCCCTCGGCGCACTCCTGGACGGTCGGGAAGACGAGCGTGTCCCCCGCCGCGTCGGGGAGCTTGAGCGAGAGCACGAGGGCGTCGCGGTAGCCGTCGGGCAGCGGGGCCTTCGCGGTGTACACGACCTCGGCGACGCGCTCGGTGTACTGGCCGCCGTGCCCGTCGTCGACCGGCTCGTCGAGGGCCGCCATGACCTTCTCGACGTCCCAGCCGGGGTTGACGGTGGGCGTCACGGTGACGACCTGCTCGGGGACCTGGATGGAGACCTTCGTGGTCGGCGAGTCGCCGCAGCCGTGCGGGACGCCGAACGTGAGGAGCGCGTACGCGCCCGCGTCGGTCGTGTCCGGCGTGACGGTCACGTGGGCGGACGCGGCGCCCGCGCCGACGACGACGATCCCGGTGGTCAGGGCGGCGGCGCCGACGGCGCGCAGGGTCTTTCGCATGGTGGTGCCTTTCGGGGAGATGAGGACGGAGGGCCCCGGCGCGCGAGCGCACGACGGCACGCCCCGGGACGACCGGGCTCGGCCGGCCGGGCGGGGAGGTGCGCGGGTCGCGCGGGCGCGCGGGAGCGGGACGCCGCGGAGGTGTCCGGTGAGGCGTCCGGGTGGGGTCAGGCGACGGCGGGCGGACCGCGCCCGGGCGCGGCACCGCGCACGAGCAGGTCGCGGACCGTCGGCAGCGCGCCGACGGCGGGCGGCGCCGCGAGGACGACGACGGCGCGCGGGCGACCGGGGACCCGGCGCCCCGCGAGCCACGTCCACAGCCGCCACAGGACGGCGTCGCCGTACCGCAGGACGAGCGCGACGGCGAGCGTCGCGACGGCGTGCGCGCCGAGCATCGTCAGGGGTGACGCGGCGTGGGCGTGCGCGGACGCGTCGGCCGGGGAGAGCGCGGCGCAGCGGTCGAAGACGACGTGCAGCACGAGCTGACCCGCGCCGAGCAGCCCGAGCAGCCGCGGCAGCCCGACCTGGCGCCGGGTGAGGGGCCGCACCGCGACGGCGGTGAGGACGGCGAGGACGCCCAGCGGGACGGCACCGGGGTCGGTGCCGCCGGCGAGCCCGTGCGCGACGACGGACAGCCCGAGGACCGCGGCGGCGAGCAGCAGCACCCGCACGCCGCGGAGCACACCTGCTCCGGGCGACGTCACGGACGCACCCTAGCGGCAGGAGGGGTGCGCGCGGCAGGGGCGGCCGCCGTCCTCCCCGGACCGGGGAGGACGGCGTGCACCGGCACGATCAGTCCTCGGGGTCGTGCGGGGCGCCCTCGTCGGTCGCCTCGTCGGTCGCCTCGTCGGTCACGGTGCTGCGGCGGCGCACGACGAGCACGACGACGACCGCCGCGGCGACCACGAGCGCGCCGAGCCCCACGAGGACCGGCAGGAGCGACGAGCCGCCGTCCTCCGCGTCCGTGGCGGCGTCCGTGGCCTGGGACGCCGACGACTCCGGCGACGTCTCCTCCGCCACGTCGGTCGTGGCGTCCTCGGTCGCGGTCTCCTCCGGCGTCGCCTCCTCCTCCGTCGTGGGCTCCTCGGACACCGGCGCCTCGGGCTGGGCCGCGACGGCGAACGCGAACGTGCCCTCGATGGGGTGGCCGTCGGACGAGACGACGCGCCACGCGACCGTGTACGTGTCGCCGCCGAGCGCGACGGCGGGGTCGAGCGCGAGCGTCGCGGTGCTGCCCTCGATCGTCGGAGCGCCCTGCGTGACGACCGTCCCGGCGGAGTCCGAGACCACGACCTGCGGCTCGACGGGGAGCGGCTCGGTGTTGAAGGTCAGCGTGATCGCGGTCGGGGGCGTCGCGAGCTGTGCGCCGTCGGCAGGGTCCGAGGAGAGCATGCGGTCGTGCGCGGACGCCGGCGAGGCGGTGAGCGTGGTGACGGCGGCGGTGAGGCCCAGGGCCAGCGCCGCGGCGGCGAGGAGGGCGAGGAGGGCAGGAAGGGCCGACAGGGGTCGGCGCAGGGAGAGGGTCATGAGGGTTCTTCCGTCGAGGCGCGGCAGTCGCCGCACGGTGGTGCCCCGTGGCCCGGTCGTCACCGGGTCGGCCTCGTCGGGGGCCGCGTCAGGACGCGGCGAGGGGGCGCAGCAGTGCTGCCGACGGGCCGACCGCCGTCGGCGGTCCACGCGTCGGGGCACGGCGCGCACGCCACAGGGACGCGACGCGCACCGTACGGGCCTGCGGCGTGCGCGGGCGGGCGGCGGGAGGGACGGGGACGAGCGCCGCGAGGCCGGCGCGCGGCGTCACCCAGGCGAGGAACCGCTCGAGCGCGCGTTCGCCGCGCGCGAGGACCAGCGCGAGCACGACGGTCGCCACCGCGTGCGCGACGACCATCCACAGGCCCGCGGTGCCCGACGTCGCGAGGTGCTCCGGGTGCACGAGGCTCGCCCCGCCGTCGACGGGGACCGGCGCGCCGACGGGCGCCGCGCAGACGACGTCACCCACCGAGGCGACGTGCCCGCCGTGCCCGGACGTGGCGCCGACCGGGACGCACGACCCGACGGGCGCGAGCACGACGAGCGCCTGGTGCAGCGCGACCTGGGCGCCGCCGAGAAGCACGACGAGGCGGGTGGGCGTGAACCGCAGCCGCGCGGCCGCCGTCGTGCCGGCGAGCGTGAACGCGGCGAGCGCCGCGAGGACCAGCGGGTCCGGGAGGGCGCCCCCGGCGAGGCGGTGCGCGAGCGCCGTCAGCGCGAGCACGAGGGTCGCCACGAGCGCGGCGCGGGCGACGCGCAGCGGACCGACGACCGGGGAGAGCACGACGGCCACCCTAGCGCGACGCGGGCGCGTCGTCCGGGCTGCCCGCCGCCCCCGCCGCCTCCGACGACGCGGCGGACGGTGAGCGGTCCGCGTACCGGCCGATCAGGGGGCCGGTGGGCAGGAGCCGGTCGATCCCGACGATGACGAGGCCGAGCACGAGGAAGCCGGCCCCGTAGAGCACGACGTTGACGAGCAGGCCTGTCCACCCCAGCGCGTCGAGGTCGACGAACCCGTACGGGTACTCGCTGCCGGGGCTCACGAACCCGCGGATCGTCGTGAACGCGAAGTACGCCAGCGGGTACAGGAGCCAGCGCGCGGCGTCGAGGCCGCGCAGGCGCCGGTGGGCGTCGAGCAGGAGGAAGTCGACGAACACCAGGAGCGGCAGCAGCTCGTGCTCGATCTGGCCGTCGGTCAGCCCGAGGAAGACGGCGGGGGCGTCGGGGTCCTCGGGCGCGAGCACGAGGTTGGCGACGAGCCCGGTGATCGCGGCGAAGAGCGTCACGCCGCCCTTGAGCCACCCCGGCGGCTGCCGGCGGCGCAGGAGCGACGCCACGCCCGCCCACGCGAGCACGACGGCGATGAGGAAGCCCGTCTGGTTCGTGAAGTAGACCAGCCCCTCGATGTCTCCGTCGCGCCAGATGGCGCGCGTCCCGACGAGGGCGAGGACGACGAGGAACAGCCGGAACAGTCCGACGACGACGTGCATGCGAGCTCCTTCGCGCGCGGTGCGGTGGTGCGCTCAGGAGCCTAGTGGTCCGCGCGTCGCAGCGTGCGCCGTCGCCGCGCCACGACCGCCCACACGACCAGGCTCCACAGCCCCGCCCACGCGAGGCCGACGAGCGCGGTCCGCAGGCTGCGCGCGGCGTCCTCCGCGCCGTCGGCCACGACGCGGTCGAGGTCGGAGCGCGCCATGACGGTCCCCGGCGCGTCGGCGTCCTGGACGGCGGCGAAGACCCCGGCGTACGGGCTGCCCGACGGCGCGGGGAGGTGGACCGGGGGATCGACGGCCGCGGGGTCGACGCCCTGCGCGCTCGTGGCGCCGTCCGTCCCGCGGAGCTCCACGGGGTCCGGCAGCCCGGGGACGCGCGCCGTCACGGTGCCGACCTGGACGCCGTCGGAACCGGCCTTGCCCTCCACGACGAGGACGGCGTCCGTCGCCTCGACGGCGACGCCGTCCCGGTTCAGCTCGTGCGCCAGGGAGACGTCGTGGGTCGTCGTGAACCACTTCCAGACCCCGACCACGGCGAGCGCGGCCCCGATCGCGATGGCCGCGATCACGAGCATGCCCGTGAGCTCGCGCCCCAGCCCGCGCGTCGCGCGGCGGGCCACGGTCCTGGTCGTGCTGGTCATCGTCGCTCCCTGTCCGAGGGGAACCACTCTAGGGGCGCCGCGGTGGGCACCGTTCGCGGAGCACTTGCCCCGGGCGATGATGGAGGCATGACGAACCCTGCCTCCCCCGCCCGCAACCAGCCCCGCACGACCCGGCGCAGCGTCGCCGTCGTGAACGGCTACGTCGTGCCCGTCGCCGCGGACCCCGTCGAGAACGGGACCGTCCTCGTCGAGGACGGGATCATCACCGCGGTCGGGGCGGACGTCGTCGTGCCCGACGGCGTCCCCACGCTCGACGCGCGGGGCCGCTGGGTGCTGCCCGGCTTCGTCGAGGCGCACGCGCACATGGGCGTCATGGAGGAGGCCGAGGGCTGGGCCGGCAACGACACGAACGAGATGACCGACCCGAACGGCGCGGCCCTGCGCGCGATCGACGCGATCAACGTCGAGGACGAGGGGTTCCGCGACGCGCTCGTGGGCGGCGTGACGAGCGCCGTCGTGAAGCCGGGCTCGGGCAACCCCATCGGCGGGCAGACCGTCGCGATCAAGACGTGGGGCGGCCGCACGGTGGACGAGCAGGTGATCCGCGAGGCGGTCTCGGTGAAGTCGGCGCTCGGCGAGAACCCCAAGCGCGTGTACGGGGACCAGAAGAAGACGCCGTCCACGCGCCTCGGGGTCGCGAAGGTCATCCGCGCCGCGTTCGTCGACGCCCAGAACTACGCCGCGAAGCGCGACGCCGCGGAGGCGAAGGGCGAGCCGTTCGACCGCGACCTCGCCAAGGAGACCCTCGCGCGCGTCCTCGCGGGCGAGCTCTACTGGGACCAGCACACGCACCGCGCCGACGACATCGCGACGGCGCTGCGTCTCGCGGACGAGTTCGGCTACAAGCTGGTGGTCAACCACGGGACCGACGGCGCCGCCGTCGCGGACGTGCTCGCCGAGCGCGACGTGCCGGTCATCTTCGGCCCCCTGTTCACCTCGCGCTCCAAGATCGAGCTGCGCAACCGCGACATCGCGAACCTCGGGGCGCTGGCGCGCGCCGGCGTGCGCGTGGCGATCACGACCGACCACCCCGTCGTGCCGATCAACTTCCTCGTGCACCAGGCGTCGCTCGCGGTGAAGGAGGGCCTGGACCGCGAGACCGCGCTGCGAGCGCTCACCGTCAACCCGGCGGCGTTCCTCGGCCTCGACGACCGGGTCGGCGCGCTCGCCCCGGGCCTCGACGGCGACGTCGTCGTGTGGTCGGGCGACCCGCTGGACGTGACGTCGCGCGCCGAGCACGTGCTGATCACGGGCGCCGAGGTCTACACGTGGGACGGGGAGGCGAACGACGGCCGCGGCGCGGGCCGCGTCGTCGAGCGCGGCGAGCGCTTCCGCGCCTGACCCGAGATCGACCCCTGCGGCCCGAGATCGACCCCCCGAAGGTCGATCTCGGCCGTGCGGGTCGACCTCGCGGCGGACGGACCGGCGCGGGCTTCCCGTGGCGCGACCCGGCACGACGGCGGACCATCGAGTCATGCGCACCCTCGACCCCTCGCGTCCGCGCCGCGCCACCGGGCTGCTCGTCGGCCTCGTCGCCGTCGGCGGTGTCCTCGCGGCGTGCTCGGGGCCCGGCCCCGGGGAGAAGGACGTCACCTACGACTCCCTCGACGCGCTCCACGAGTCCGCGACGACCGCGGGACTCACGTGCCTGTCGTTCGTCCCCGAGGACACCGGGACCCCTGACGCCGAGATGGGGGCGTGCGACGACACGACCCTGCTGGCCGTGTTCGCCGACGACGTGGACGAGGCCGAGTACTTCGCGCTCCTGCCCGAGACGCCCGCCGCGGAGGGCGAGGCCGCGCTGGTCGGGCCGAACTGGGTGATCGTCGGCGACACCGGCGACCTGCTCGAGACCCAGGCGGGGATCGGCGGGGACTTCGCGTCCGACCGCTGAGCCTCAGCGAGCCACCACCGCGCACGCGACGCACGTCCGCGCCGTCGGTCGCGCCTCCAGGCGACCGTCCGCGATCGGCTGTCCGCACGCCTCGCACACGCCGTAGGTGCCCGCGTCGAGGCGCGCGAGGGCGGCGTCCACCTCCTCCACCCGCGCCGCGGCGTCGCGAGCGAGCGCGTCCACCTGGGCCCGCTCGAACGCGATGGTCGCGCCGTCGGGGTCGTGCTCGTCGTCCGCGTTCGAGTCGCGCGACGCCTCGACGATCCCCGCGACCTCGGCGCGCAGCGCCTCCTGGCGCGCGACGGCGTCCGCGCGCACGACGAGCAGGCGCTCGCGCGCGGGATCGTCGGGGCCGGGTGGTCGACCGTCTCCTGGTGTCGTCATCTCGCTCCCCTCAACGTCGCGGAGGGGGTGAAACCGTCCCGGACGGGGAGTCCTCACCGTGCTGGGCGCATGACAGCGGCGGTCGGCGGATGGAAGAGTGGAACCGCCCGGCTCCCCCCGGGCCCGCTGCGCGGTCTCGCCCCCGCGGCGCGCGACCGACGTCCGACGGCGAGACCACAGGGGGTCTGCATGAGCACGGTCGTCGTCTTCGAGGCCTTCGGCGGGCCCGAGACGCTGCGGGTCGACGACGAGCACGTCGGCGAGCCCGGGCCCGGCCAGGTGCGCGTCGCGAACCGGGTCGTCGGCGTCAACCCCGCGGACCTCAAGCGGCTCGCCGGCGCGTTCGGGGGCCGGGTGCCCGGCGTGCTGGGGTTCGAGGCCGCGGGCGTGGTCGACGCCGTGGGGCCCGACGTCCCCGACCTCGCCCCCGGCGACGAGGTCGTCTGGCACGGGGCCGGCGCGCAGCGCGAGCTCTCGCTCGTCCGTGCCGACCACGTCCGGCGCAAGCCCGCGTCCCTGCCCTTCGAGCAGGCGGCGGTGCTGCCCGTCGCCGCGGCGACCGCGTTCTCCGCCCTCGTCCAGGCCGACGTCGGCGAGGGTGACGTGGTGCTCCTGCACGGCGCGAGCGGCGGCGTCGGGTCGGCGGCGGTGCAGATCGCGACCGCGCTCGGGGCACGCGTCGTCGGGACGGCGTCGCCCGCGAACCACGACTACCTGCGCGGGCTGGGCGCGACGCCGGTCGCGTACGGGCCCGGGCTCGTCGACGCCGTGCGCGCGCTCCCGGACGGCCTGGACGAGGTGAGCGTCGTCGTGGACCTCGTCGGCTCCGCGGACACGGTCGCCGCGACCGTCGCCCTGCTGGGCGAGGACCTGGCGCCCGCCACCCCGGACGACCCGCCGAGCGCGGTGACGATCGTCGGGTCGGACGCGTCCCGCGCCGCGGGCGTCGTCGACAAGGTCGACGCGAAGGGAGCCCTCGACGAGGTGCTCGCGCTCGCGGAGGACGGACGGCTCCGGGCCGAGGTCTCGGCCCGTTTCCCTCTGGCGGAGGCGGCGGAGGCCCTGCAGCTCGTCGCCGACGGGCACGCCCGGGGCAAGGTCGTCCTCGACGTCCCCTGACCGGGACCTCCGTCCCGGAAGGTTGTGACGCTGGGCACAAGGTTGCGTCGGGAACCGCGGGATTCCGCCGTTCCTGGGGGTGCCGCGCGCGAATCTTCTTGCGCCCCGCGTGCACGAGAGTGTGAAATCGTTAGCATGCGTAAGTTTCTTGCCGCTACCGCGGCGCTTTCCTGTGCCCTCCTGCTGGCGTCCTGCGCCTCGCCGACCGACCCGGCGAGCGACGACGCGGCGACCCCCGAGACCACGACCACGACCGAGGCGTCCCCCGAGGTGACGCCCGCCGTCGTCGCCGTGACGACCACGTGCGGCATGTTCTACGGCGGTGAGTACTCCGCCGAGCGCCTCGTCACCGAGACGACGCCGCTGCTCGAGACGCCCGAGGACGAGGCCGCCGCCGCCGCGATCTTCACCACGCGCGAGCGCCTCGCCGCGGTCCAGAACTTCGCGGACCCCGAGCTCCAGGAGAACCTCAACGAGATCAAGGCCCCGTTCGAGGCCGCCGTGCAGGGCGAGACGATCGACGCGTCGCAGCAGCAGGAGGCCCTCGACGCCTTCCGCGCGCAGTGCACCGAGGCCGGGTACGCCTTCGCGTCCTGACCTTCCCGCGCCGCGGTCCGGGCGGCCCGTCCCTCACCGAGGGGCGGGCCGTTCGCGCGTCCGGTGACCCGTGACGGATGACCCGACCTCTCGGCGTGGAGCGGGGTCGCGGCGACCGTGGGAGCATCCCACCATGCCCGTGGTCGAGTCCTCGCTCGTGGTCCCCGTCGACCCCGCGACGGCGTTCGCCGTCTCGCAGACGACCGGCACGGTCCGCCTGCGCTGGGACCCGTTCATCCGGCGGCAGTACTTCCTCGACGGCGCCACCGCGCCCGCGAAGGGCGTGCGCACCTTCACCCGGCACCGCAGCGGGCTGTCCATGGTGAGCGAGTACGTCTCCTACAACCCGCCGACGAACGTCGGGATGCGCATGGTCCGCGGGTCCTGGTTCTTCGAGAACCTCGCGGGCGGGTGGCGGTTCGCCCCCGACCCGTCCGGCGGCACGCGCGCGACGTGGCGCTACTCGTTCCGGTGCCGCCCCCGCTGGCTCGCCCCGCTCGCGGAGCGCGTCGGGTCCTGGGTGCTCGGGCGCGACGTCGACCACCGGATCGCGGGCTTCGCGCGCGGGTGCGCCGACCCCGTCGTGCTCGCCGCGGTGCGCGAGCCGACCGGATAGACGGCAGAGCTACAACCGGAACCGGACGCCCGTCGCCTGGAGCCAGGTGAAGAACCCCGCGGCCGACGTGACGAGCGCGACGACGAGGGCGACGAGGATCCAGCGCTGGGCGCGGTCGCCGAGCAGACGGAGACCGAGCCAGGCGACGCCCATGCCGACGAGGCCGCCGGCGGTGTTGGTGAGGACGTCGGTGACGTCGCTGGCCCCGATGCCGACGACGTACTGGACGATCTCGAAGGCGACCGACACCCCGACGACGAGCAGGAGCATCCTGGCGAAGCGTCGCTGCCGGGCCGCCAGGAGGACGAGCACGCCGAGCGGGACGAACACGAGGACGTTGACGGCGAGCTCTCGGGAGCCGAGGCCGCCGGTGGCGGTGCCACCCATCGGGACCAGGTTGACCGACCGGCGGCCGACGAGGTCGCCGAGGTCGCCGGTGTGGATCTTGAGCAGCACGACCCACACGAGCACCAGGACGTAGAGCCCGAGGACGACGCGCTCCGCGGTCCGGCCCGGGCGGGCCGGGGCGGGCGCGCCGCCGTCGGCCGCGCGGCCCTCGTGCTCCTCGACGAGCCCGGGGCCGACGTACGGATCGCGCGTTGCCACGGGACGCAGGCTACAGGCGACCAGCGCGCGAGCAGCACGTCGGGCAGCGGGCCCGCTGGGCCGCCTAGCGAGAGAGCGCCGCCTCGGCGTCGACGCGCTCCAGCTTGCTCGGGTTGACGACCGAGTAGAACCGCGTGATCCGCCCGTCCTCGACCGTGACCGACACGGCCGCGGCGAGCACGCCGTCGAGCTCGATCCGCACGGCGGGCGCTCCGTTGAGCCACACCGCCGACGCGCTCAGCGCCCCCGCGGTCTTGCGCAGCCCGCCGAGCAGGAACGCGACGACCCGGTCCGCGCCCACGACCGGCCTGCGTGCCGCCCGAGCGAGGCCGCCGCCGTCGGCCACCGCGACGACGTCGGGCGCGAGGACGTCCAGGAGGCCCTGGAGGTCGCCCGTGAGGAGGGAGTCGAGGAACCGCTCGACCACCCGTTCCTGCTCGGTCCGGTCGACCCGGACGCGCGGGCGCCGCGCGGCGACGTGGTCCCGCGCCCGGTGCGCGACCTGCCGCACGGCGGCCGGCGACTTGCCGACCGCCTCGGCGATCTCGTCGAACGGCACGTCGAACACCTCGCGCAGCACGAACACCGCGCGCTCCGTGGGGCCGAGCGTCTCGAGCACCGTGAGCATCGCCATGGAGACGCTCTCGGCCAGCTCGACGTCCTCGGCCACGTCGGGGCTCGTGAGGAGCGGCTCGGGCAGCCACTCGCCCACGTAGTCCTCCCGGCGCCGTGCCAGGGTCCGCAGCCGGTTGAGCGACTGCCGCGTGACGATCCGCACGAGGTAGGCGCGCGCGTCGCGCACCTGCGCGTGGTCGACGTCCGCCCACCGCAGCCACGTCTCCTGGACGACGTCCTCCGCGTCGGCGGCCGAGCCGAGGAGCTCGTACGCGACGGTGAAGAGCAGGCTGCGGTGGCGGACGAAGGGGTCGTCGCTCATGCGTCCGACCCTACGGCCGGCGCCGCCGCGACGGACCGGGGAGCGAGGGGCGGCAGGCCGCACGACGCCGCGAACTGCTCGGACCGGATGCCGAGCGCGACGTTGGAGCGGGCCGTGGCGTTCATCAGGCCCACCCGGGCCGAGAGCTCGACGAGCCCGGCCGGACCGAGGTCGTCGAGCAGCGCGGCCGAGAGCTCGTCCGTCACCACGGGCGGGGTCTGGCTCATCCCCTCCGCGTACTCCATCACCCGACGCTCGACGGGCGTGAAGACGGCGGACTCGCGCCAGCGCGGCACCTCGCGGGCCTTCACCTCGTCCAGGCCCTCGTTGCGCGACCGGAAGTAGTGGAGGTCGAGGCAGAACTCGCAGCCGACCGTCGCGGCGGACGCCATCTGCGCGAACGTCGCGAGGTTCGGGTCCAGCCGGTCCCACTTCTCGGACTTCCGGCCCACGCCCATGAGGTCCTTGAAGACCGCGGGATGGTGCCACAGCACGCCGATCGACTCCGGCACCTCGCCGAACATCGAGCGCGTCGCGCGCTTGACCAGGGAGCCGTAGAGCCCGGTGACCTCGGTGGGCGGCACTCGCGTCGTCATGTCTCCTCCTGCGTGTCTCGTGTCGTTCCCGTGTCGTGCCGACGGGACGTGTCGGGCATGAGACACCGGCGGGGCCTCTCGTGTGACACCTCGGGCGGACCGGATCGCTCGGGGGCGTGGTCCGCCCGCGGACGGCACCCCGGGACGACGGCGGCCGGCACCCCGGTCGGACGCGGCCCGGCCGTGCGCGGCGTAGCGTGCGACGCATGGGCCCGCTCGACCGTCGCCGCCCCCGGGCGTTCCTCGCCGTGGTGCTCGCGGTGGTCTCGGTCGCCGGGTCGGTCGGCGCAACGCACGGGCAGCCGGGCGCGCGGCCGCTCGACCTCGCGGCCGTCGCCCTGCTCCTGGTGTCGCCGCTCGCGCTCGTGCTCCTCGTGCCGCGCCCGGTCGTCGCGGTGCTCGTGTCCGTCACGGCGGTCGGCGTCTTCCTCGTCGCCGGGTACGCGTGGGGACCGGCGCTCGCCGGGCCCGTCGGCGTGCTCGTGGGGGTCCTCCTCAGCGGGCCCGCGGAGCGCGGGCGTCGCGTCGCCTGGGGCGGGGCCGTGCTGCTCGCGGGTGCCGTCGTCGCGGCCGCGGCCCTGCGTCCCGACGCCCCGCCGCGGGCGACGCTCCTGGGCGGAGCGGCCTGGACGGTCGTCGTGCTGCTCGTCGCGGGCGCGATTCGGGACCGGTCCAGCCGCATCGCCGCCGCACGCGAGGCCGAGCAGGTCGCGCGCGCCGAGCGAGAACGCACGGCCGTCGCGGACGAGCGGCTGCGCATCGCGCGCGAGGTCCACGACGTCCTCGCGCACTCGCTCTCCGCGATCACGGTGCAGGCCGGCGTGGGGCTGCACCTCCTCGACCGCGACCCGGACCAGGCCCGGAGCGCCCTCACCGCGATCCGCACGACGAGCACCGAGGCGCTCGACGAGGTCCGGGCCGTGCTCGGCGTCGTCCGAGGCGAGTCGCGCGCGGACCGCCCCACGAGCGACGACGGCGCCCCGCTCGCCCCGACGTGGGACCTTGCCGCGCTCCCCCGGCTCGTGCGACAGGCGGAGGGAGGCGGGCTCACGGTCGCGCTCGCCGTGGACCCCGCCGCCGCCGAACTGCCCGACCGGCTCGTCGGGGTCGTCTACCGCGTGGTGCAGGAGGCCCTGACGAACGTGCGACGGCACGCGCACGGCGCGACGCACGTCGACGTCCGCGTCGCCGTCGACGCGGGCGGCGGGTTCCGGTCCGACCTGGGCGACGCCGGTGCGGACGGGGACCACGCCTCGCGCCGCGTGACCGTGACGGTCACCGACGACGGCACGGGAGCGGCATCGGACCCCGAGCCCGGCTACGGGTTGCGCGGCATGCGCGAGCGCGTCGAGAGCGCCCACGGGTCGCTCGTGGCGGGACCGGTGCCCGGCCCGGCTCCGGGACCAGGAGCGGGCTCCGCCACCGCTGGACGCGGCTTCCGCGTGCGGGCAGTCTTTCCCTGGCCGGGCGCCACGCCCCGGCCGAGCACCACCCGGCGTTCCGACGACGGACCGCCGCGGCGCGAGGAGGCACCATGATCGACGTCGTGCTGGCCGACGACCAGGCGCTCGTGCGCGGCGGCTTCCGTGCGCTCATCGACTCCGAGGACGACATGCGCGTCGTCGCCGAGGCCGCGACCGGTGACGACGCCGTCCGGCTCGCGCTGGAGCACCTGCCCGACGTCGTGCTCATGGACATCCGGATGCCCGGGCTCGACGGGCTCGAGGCGACCCGGCGGATCGTCGCCGACCGCGCGGCGTCCCACGTGCACGTCGTCGTCGTCACCACGTTCGAGCTCGACGAGTACGTGACGGACGCGATCCGCGGCGGCGCGAGCGGGTTCCTCGTCAAGGACACCGAGCCCGTCGACCTCGTCCGGGCGGTGCGCGTCGCGGCGCGCGGCGACGCCCTGCTCTCGCCCACGGTGACCCGCCGCCTGCTGTCGCGGGTCGCGGACGCGACGCGCGCCGTCGGGCCGGTGCGCGGCGTCGAGGAGCTCACGCCGCGCGAGCGCGAGGTGCTCGTCGAGGTCGCGGGCGGGCTCTCGAACGACGAGATCGCGGGGACGCTCTACCTGTCGGAGTCGACCGTGAAGACGCACGTGTCGCGGGTCATGGCCAAGGTCGGTGCGCGCGACCGCGCACAGCTCGTCGTCGCGGCGTACGAGTCCGGGCTCGTGCGCCCCGGCTGGGCGGGCTGACCATCCTCCCAGGGCGCCACGGGGCCGACCGGCACCACGGGACGAGCGAGGTCGGCACGCGCGGGTGACGACGCGGCGTCGGGCGACGGGAAGCCTGGAGGTGCGGCCGGATCGCGGCCGCCCCCGCCGACCGGCGGGGTGCACCGACACCGGAGGTCGTCATGCTCACCGCACTCACCGGGGCCGCCGTGGTCCCCACGGAGGCCGTCGCGCACGTCGCGCACGCCGGCTGGGGGCCCGGGCCGTGGTGGTTCGTCTTCCCCCTGCTGTGGTTCCTGCTGTTCGCGTCCGTGATCTTCCTGATCGCCCGCCGCGCGCGTCGCGGCTGGGGCCCGGGCGGCCCCGGCGCGTGGCGGACGGCGGGCCCTGACCCGGTCGCGATCCTCGGCGAGCGGTACGCACGCGGCGAGATCGACGAGCAGGAGTACCGCTCCCGCCTCACGGTCCTGCGCGAGGATCGCCCCCAACCCTGACGCCGAGAACGACATGGGTGCCGTTATCCCGTGGATAACGGCACCCATGTCGTGTTCGACAGCGCGTGAGCGCGTGTTCGGCGTCAGGCGGGGGCGCCTACCGGCTCCTTGGCGCCCGACGGCGCGGACTCCCCGGTCTTGGCCGGTGCCGTGGCCTCGGTGGTCGCCTCGGACGACGCGTCGTCGTCCTCGTCCACGAAGAGGTCTTCCGCGCTGGCGGCCTCGTACTGCTCGAGGTCGAGGATGCCCTCGCGCTTGGCCACGATGGTCGGCACGAGCGCCTGGCCCGCGACGTTGACCGCGGTGCGGCCCATGTCGAGGATCGGGTCGATCGCGAGCAGCAGACCCACTCCCGCGAGCGGCAGGCCCACGGTCGAGAGCGTGAGGGTCAGCATGACGATCGCGCCGGTGAGGCCCGCGGTCGCGGCGGAGCCGACGACGGACACGAACGCGATGAGCAGGTAGTCGGTGATCGACAGGTCGATGCCGAAGATCTGCGCGACGAAGATCGCCGAGATGGCCGGGTAGATCGAGGCGCAACCGTCCATCTTGGTGGTCGCGGCCAGCGGCACGGCGAACGACGCGTACTCGCTCGGGACGCCGAGGTTGCGCTCGGTGACGCGCTGCGTCACGGGCAGCGTGCCGATCGAGGAGCGCGAGACGAACGCGAGCTGGATCGCGGGCCAGGCGCCCTTGAAGTAGCTCGAGATCTTCAGGCCGTTGGTGCGCAGGAGGATCGGGTAGACGACGAACAGCACGACCGCGAGGCCGACGTAGATCGCGACGGCGAACCACGCGAGCGACGCGAGCGACGTCCAGCCGTACGCCGCGATGGCGTAGCCGATGAGGCCGGCGGTGCCGATCGGTGCGAGGCGGATGATCCACCACAGGACCTTCTGCACGATCGCGAGCGCGGAGCGGTTGAACGCGAGGAACGGGTCCGCCTTCTTGCCCGACTTGAGCGCCGCGATGCCGATGACCAGCGCGACGACGAGGATCTGCAGGACGTTGAAGTTCACCGACGTGCTGGCGCTCGCGCCGGCGTCGGTCACCTCGACCTGCGTGCTCGCGCCGAGGCCCAGGACGTTGCCCGGGATGAGGCCGTTGAGGAAGTCGAGCCACGTGCCGGTGCGGCCCGGCTCGGACGCCGCGTCGAGCGAGACCGACGCGCGGTTGCCCGGCTGGAACAGCAGGCCCAGGCCGATGCCGACGGCCACGGAGATCGCCGCGGTGATGGCGAACCACAGGAGCGTCTGGCCCGCGAGGCGCGCGGCGTTGGTGACGGTGCGCAGGTTCGCGATCGACGCGACGATCGCGGTGAAGATGAGCGGCGGCACGACGGCCTTGAGCAGCGTGACGAACGACGAGCCGATCGTGTCGAGCGTCGTCGTCAGGCCGTTGGGGACCTCGCCGGCCGCGTCCTGCGGACCCATGGCGAGGGCGACCGCACCGAGGCCGACGCCGACCGCGAGGCCGAGCAGGATCTGGACGCTGAACGAGGGGAACCGGCGCTTCTTCTTCGCGGGCGCCGAGGCCGGGGCCTGGCTCGCCTGCTGCGGGTCGGCCTTGGAGACGGCCGACGAGGGGGTCGAGGACACAGGGGACCTTTCGGGGGGTGACGCGGGCGCACGAGCGCCCGCTCTCGGGAGAGGGGCTCGGGACGTCGTCGCGGGGCGCCGGCAGCAGCGCGGCCCGGGGCGGGATGCAGGGCACAGAGGTGACCCGCGGCCCGACGGCGAGGGCGCGCCACGCGCGTCAGCGGCTCAGGTCGCGAGGCGACCCGGGGTCCTGACGGGTGTGCGGAGGCGGAGAGGCGTCAGCGGCGACGGGGGGTCAGCGACACAGCGCGCTGGCGACTCGACGAAGGTCGACGTCGCGGCGCTGGGTGAGCTGCCAGGCAGGCACGCTGACGAACACGAAGGTTCTCCCGGAACGGTGGGTTCTCGCTGACGAGGCGGGCAGATCGACGCCCGCGGCAACCGATCATACCCGGTCGTGGTCAACCACCCGGCGCCCGGTCCTATTCCGGACGCCGGAGGAGAGCGACGATCAGCCGTTCGGCGCGTCGAGGAACGCGTGCATCAGCGGGCCCGCGGTGACGGCGCCGCCGTCGCCCGTCTCGACGAACACCGCCACCGCGAGGTCGCCCTGGGTCGCGATCATCCACGCGTGGGACTGGCTGCCGTCGCCGTACTGGGCCGTGCCCGTCTTGGCGCCCGGCTCGCCCGGGAGGTCCTGGAGGACGGACGCCGAGCCCTCGGTGACGACGGCGCGCATGAGGCCGCGCAGCGTCGTCGCCTCCTCCTCCGTGAGGGTGCCCGCAGGCTCCTCGTCGGCGACGGTCTGCACGTCCGGGTGGACCATGACGGGGGACACCGTGTGCCCGGCGGCGACGCTCGCCGCGACCGTCGCCATCGCGAGCGGCGAGGCCTGGACCTTGCCCTGCCCGATCATCGACGCCGCGTGCTCGGTGCCCTGCGAGTCGGTCGGGACGTCGCCGAAGAACGCGGGCGCCCCCAGCTCGGACTCGACGCCCAGCCCGAGCGACGCCGCGGCGTCGTGCAGCGCCTGCTGCGTCACCGTGTCCCGCTGCCCGATCATCGCGGTGTTGCACGAGTTGGCGAACGCGGTGCGCAGCGGCACGTCGCCGAGGGCCGCCGTCGGGTAGCCCGGGACGTTCTGGAACTCGCGGCCGTCCACGGAGATCGTGGGCGGGCACGCGACCGTCGTGTCGGGCGTGAGCCCCGCGCGCAGCATCGCGAGCGTCGTCGCGACCTTGAACGTCGAGCCCGGCGCGTACTGTCCGGTCGTCGCGGTCGAGAGCCCTTCGCCCGCCGTCGAGCTCGCCGCGGCCAGCACCGCGCCCGTCGAGGGCTGGATCGCGACGATCGCGCTCGGTCCCTGCCCCGCCAGCACCGCCTCGGCCGCGACCTGCATGTCCGGCCGGAGGGTCGTGCTCAGCGGCGTGCCGTCCACCGGGTCGACCGAGAAGACCTCGGTCACCTCGCCGTCGCCGTCGCCCTCGCCAGGCACGACCTCGATCGACAGGCCCGGGACACCGCGGAGCTGCTCGTCGTACTGGCGCTGGAGGCCCGAGAGACCGACCTGGTCGCCCGCGGCGATCGCCCCCTCGGACTCCTCGACGATCTCCGCCGTCGCGTCCCCCACGCGCCCGAGGATGGGGCGCGCGAACTCGCGCGTCGGGGCGAGCGGCAGCTCGTCGTCGACCACGCGGACCCCGTCGACGCCGCGCGCCGCGTCGACGTCCACGCCCGCGGTGTCCTCGGTGCGCACCGTGATCGCCTCGACGAACGCCTTCTCCCCCGCCCCGGCGACGCGCTGCGCGTACTCCTCGGGGTCGAGCCCGACGACCGCGGCGAGCTCCCGTGCGGCGCGGTCCCACGCGCCCGAGGCGACGAGCGTCTTGTCGACGCCGATGCGGTACACCGGCCGGTCCTGGACGATCGGGACGTCGTCGGCACCGAGGATGCCCGCGCGCACGGCGGGCACGCGGTTCACCGCGATCCGGTCGCCCTGGCCGAGCTCGGGGACGAGCACGTCCGGCTCCCACACGACGTCCCACGCCCCGGGCCCGTCCTCCCCGTCCGCCGCCTCCGCGAACGACAGCTCGGCCGTCGTCGTGTACTCCCACGCCTGCTCGCCCGCGACCTCCCAGCGGTAGGCGAGCGTCGCCGTCGCGCGGTCGCCCGCGTCGTCGCCCTCCTCCACGAGGTCCACGGTCTCGACCTCGACCGTGCGCTCGTACGGCGCGAGCGGCTCGAGCACCGCCTCGAGGTGGCTCTGGACGTCCGTGGCCGCGCCGTTGCGGAACTCCAGCCCGCTCACGTCGCCCGCCTGGATCGCCTGCGCGAGCGCGTCCGCCGCGTCCTGCGCCTCCGGCCGGTCGGGCGTGCAGGCCGCGAGCGGGAGGGCCAGGACGGGGGCGAGCGCCGCGGCGCTCGCCCAGCGCACGGCCCGGTGCCGGACCCGCGGCCGGCCCTGCGTGGTCGTCCGGCCGTGGTCGTGCGCGACGCTGCTCACTCGCTGCTCCCCTGCTCCGTGCCGTTCGGGACGGGAGGGACGCTACCCCACCCCCCGGACGTCCCGGACGCTCGGGACGAACCGGCCCGGTTCGTCCCCGGCTTCTTCACGTCAGGGGCGCTGACCTGCCCTTCCCGACAGGGCCAGAATGACCGCCATGGGAACGCGGACCGCCATACTGGCCCTCCTGACGGCGACGGTCGCGGCCTGCCTCGCCGGCTGCGGCACGAGTGGCGACGAGGCGTGCCGGCGGGCGGTCGACGCGTACGGGTCGACGCTCGAGGAGCTCGCGCGCGACCTCGCCACGGAGGGTGGGTCCCCGGGGGAGATCTGGTGCGACACCGACGGCCCCGGGATCGCGGTCGTCGACGTCGAGGCCGACCGTCCGAACGACTTTCGAGCCGAGACCCGTCGCCTGCGCGACGCACTCCTCTCGCGGGGGTGGGAGCCTGCGGGGCGGGTGGACGGCGGTGCCGAGACCTTCGAAAGACCTCAGGACGGCTACTCCGCGACGCTCGAGACCTTCCTCGACGGGAGCATCTCCGTCTCCTTCTCGTCACCGCACTGGTCGCCCGGCTCCTGACCGCCGGAGAGCCGCTGGTCGGTGGTCCTTCGCCTCCCGCGCGGTCAGTCCGGGGTGACCGGGCTGATCGCGTACCAGAGCCGGATGCTCTC
The DNA here is from genome assembly GCF_001647255.1 of Cellulosimicrobium sp. I38E. Classification (NCBI taxonomy): domain Bacteria; kingdom Bacillati; phylum Actinomycetota; class Actinomycetes; order Micrococcales; family Promicromonosporaceae; genus Cellulosimicrobium; species Cellulosimicrobium sp. I38E. The sequence continues at coordinate 130,429 of NZ_LUAZ01000039.1, read as the reverse complement.
GTCGCCTCCCGGGCCGGGCTCGTGACTGATCTGCACGGAGGTCACGACGTCACCGTTGGAGCCGTTGATCCCGGTCCGCTCGCGCGTCCCGCCCGCGCGCGACGCGTCGAGCGACGCGGGCAGCTCGTCGAGCCAGCGGTCGACCTGGGAGCGGGGGAAGCCGAGGACCTCGGCGTCGGAGACGAGCTGGTCGTGGACCGCCTGCCCGCCGGACAGGGTGCGGAACACGTTGATCGTGCTCACGTAGCCGCGGCGCGGCTGGATCGTCAGCTCCTCGGCCGTCGTCGACCACGTCCCGTCGGGGAGGGTCAGCTCGACCTGCGCCGCGCCGTCGGGCACCTGCACGACGGCCTGCGACTCGCCCAGCCCCACGGACTCCGCGGTGATCGGCCTGCTCACGTCCCAGCGCATGGGCTCGCCCCTCTCGATGTCCTCGATCGTCGTCGCCGTCCCGGTATCGCCGCCCGACGACGCCTCGCCGGGCGCCGTGCTCGTCCCGCCCGGGCTCGTGGTCGCCTCGTCCGAGCCGCCGAACGTCACCGTGCACGCCGTCAGGGCGAGCGACCCGGCGAGCACGAGGACCGCAGCCCGCGCCGCCGCCCGTCGTCGCCCGCCCGCGCCGAGCCGGCTCACTGGTCCACGTCCACGTCCCACTCGGTCAGTCTGTCAAGGATGCGGCCGATGCGTGCGGGGTTCGTGAGCCGGTAGTCGTCGATCCGGTCGGACACGTCGGTGCCGATGATCTGCGCGGCCTGGTCCGGGTGCTGCGTGACGAGCTGCTGGTACGCGGGCAGCGTGTCGCTGGAGATGTACTCCCAGCGTGTCCCCTGGTCGGCGATGTTGCCGCCCGGGAGCGGCGTCTCGACCGTCACGGTCCCCTGGACGGGGTTGTCGAACGAGATGCCCGTGAACGGGATGCCGAGGTTCTCCGGGCCGGGCGTCTCGACGCTCACCGTGAAGGGGTCGTACTGCGCGTACGTGCCCGCGCCCGGGATGGACGGCTCCCCGACGAGCGTCATGAGATAGGTGAACGCCTCACCCGTGACGGGGTGGCCGCGCATGGTCTGCCAGTCGTCGGCGATGATCTGGTTCTGCTCGCGCCACAGCAGCGCGGTGTTGCCGTCCGCGAGCGCTTGCGCGTCGCCGCCTCGCCCGGCCTCGATGTCCGCCCAGGCCTGGTACGCGGCGTCGTCGATGACGCCGGCCTCGAGCAGCCGCTCCATCTCCTCCATGCCGCCGTTCAGGTACGCCTCGTGCATGACGGCCTGGTCGACGAAGATCTCGCGCTGCATCGAGAGGAACTGGTTCTCGTAGAGCCCGAGCTCGGCGTCGGACATGGTCGCGATCGCGTCGAGCGCCGCGCGGTCGACGCCGGGCGGGAGGGCCTGGGCGCCGCTCGCGACGCCTTGCGCGAGCTGCCGCATCATGTCGAGGTCGAAGAACCCGGCGGCGAACGACGGCCCGATCATCGCCGCCATGCCGGCCCACTGCATCCACGGGTTGTCGAGGTAGAGCTCGCCGTAGTACGTGTAGACGCCCTCGATGATCTCGCGGTTGGCCGACGCCCCGGCGGACGGGTCCCAGTCGGCGAAGTCGAAGCCCGCCTCGGCGGCGGCGACGCGGGTCCAGTGCGCGACGGCGAGGTCGGAGAAGCCCGGGGAGTCGGGGTCGACGCCGAGCCGCACGAGCTGCGCGTAGAGCGCGGCGACCTGGGCGTCCGTCGCGTTCTCGAGCCACTCCGCGCGCTCGCCCGCGTCCATCGCGGCGTACTCGCCGGGGGTCGGCGTAGGGACGGTCGGTTGGCTGCCCGGCCCCGACGTGGGGCCGCCGCCCGGGCCGCCCGAGGTGCCCCCGCCGTCGCTGCTCGCGGACTCTTGCTGGTCCGCGTCGGCGGCGAGCTGGTCGGCCGCGGTGTCGAGGAGGGTCGCGGTGGCGGCGAGCGAGGGGCCGAGGCTCGCGGCCCAGTCGCTGCGGAACTCGGCGGCGTCGGGGCCCTCCCAGCGGGTCGCGACGTCGACGACGGACGTCACCTGCGCGCGGTGGGACCGCAGCGCGTCGGCGCCCGACCGCAGGCTCGACGCGAGCGCGCGCAGCGCCCGGACGTCGGCGCCCCACATGCCGCTCATGCCGTCTCCTCCCCGCACCCGCGCGTGTCCTCTCACGCGCACGTGTCGACAGCCGCGTCTGGACGGTCGCACGCCGACGCTACGCGGCACGGACGTTCGCCGCGATGGGGAGCACTGCCCATCCCGTGCGACCCGGCGACCCGCTGGGTCGGCGCCGTGCGGGGCGTGGCCGGGGCGGCCTTGCCTCAGCTCAGGCGGCGCTCGAGACGGACGGTGACCGTGTCGCCGACGTCCTTGCCGAGGCGCTTGCGCACGGCCGCGTTGAGCGACAGCATCAGGCCGCCGGAGCCGGTGGGCATCAGCCCGACGTTCCGCAGCGGCACGCCGTCGACGGTCGCGTCGACCCGGACGGACCGGAGCGAGCCGAAGAGGTCTCGCGCGTCGGGCACCTCGACGCAGGGCCAGGTGTCGCCCTTGACGTCGACGCCGACGGGCGCGGTGAACGTGCGGTCGAGGGCGACGGGGTCGAACGGCATGCGGTCCTCCGGAGGGTGGTGGGTCGTCGGTCGGTATGCCGACCGGTCGGCCGGCGCGGAGTCATCGGGCGGTTGCGTCTCGACGGCCGGCACGTCGCGCTCAGACCGCCGCGCGCACCGACTCCCCCATGCGCTCGACCGCCTCCGTGAGGACGTCGACGCCGGTCGCGAGGTTGAGGCGCACGTGACCCTCTCCGCCGGGGCCGAACCGGCGCCCGTCCTCCAGCGCGACCCGCGCCCGGTCGAGGAACCAACCGCGCGGGTCCTTCGCGGGCGCCGGGTCGGCGGCGCCGGCGACCGGGTCGACGCCCGTCGCAGCGCCGTCGATCCTTCGACAGTCGAGCCACGCGAGGTACGTCGCCTCGCCGGGGCGGTAGCCGACCTCCGGCAGGTGCTCCCCGAGGAGGTCGGCGAGGAGCCACGCGTTGCGCTCGACGCCCGCGAGGACGGCGTCGAGCCATGCCTCGCCGTGGTCGAGCGCGGCGACGTGCGCGATCACGGACACGTGCTGCACGCCGTGGCTCGCCTCCTCCGGGATCCGGCGCAGGTCGTCGGCGACGGCCGGTCCCCCGACGGCCGCCGCAGCCTTGAGGCCCGGGAGGTTCCAGGCCTTGGACGCGGAGACGATCGCCACGGCCTGCTCCGATCCCGGGACGGCGAGGAGCGGCGTGTGGGTCGTCGCCGGGCGCCCGTCGAGCCCGGGGCGGGTGAGGGGCGCGTGGATCTCGTCCGCGACGACGCGCACCCCGTACCGGGCGGCGAGCGCGAGCCCCGCCTCGAGCTCGACGGGCGTATGGGTCGTGCCGGTGGGGTTCTGCGGGTTGCACACGAGCCAGACGGCGCGGCGCCCGCTCCCGGGGCCGCGCCCGTTCGCGGCGACGCCCGTCGCGTCGGCGAACGCGCGCTCGAGCGCGTCGAGGTCGAGCCGCCCGTCGGTGCCCAGCGGCGCGTCGACGACGCGCCGTCCCTCGTTCGCGGTGAAGCCGTAGAACGGCGGGTAGACCGGCGGGTTCACGACGACCGCGTCCCCCGGGGCCGTGAGCACGCGCAGCACCTCGACGATCGCGAGCATCACGTCGGGGAGCGTGCGCGACGTCGACGCGTCGAACGACCAGCCCCACCGTCGCGCCGCGAACCGCGCGTACGCCTCGCCGTAGGTGGTGCCGACGTCGTACCCCGTGTCGCCCGCGCGCAGCGCCGCCGTCACGGCGTCGACCACGGCCTCGCACGGCGCGACGTCCATCTCCGCGACGAACAGCGGCAGCACGTCAGGCTCGAACGCCCGCCACTTCACCGACGTCCGACGCCGCAGCTCGTCGAGCGTGAGGACGTCCAGGGGTGTGCGCATCGTGCTCCTCCCTCGGTGCCGAACCCGGGACGGCTCCTCAGCAAGTCGCCCGGGTGGGGAGCGACCCCGGGTTCGGCGGGTCGACCCGGCCCACCCTAGGTCGTCTCCGGGGTCGCGGCAGCGGGGGCCGACTCCTCCGCGGCGGCGTTCGCCGGGCTCGTCGCGAGGACGACGCAGCCGCCCACCGCGGCGAGCGTCGCGACCACCGCGGGGACGGCCCAGCCCGCCCGCACGACGTCGCCGAGCACCGCGAGCCCGACGAACCCGGGGACGAGCACCTCGAGGACGGACACGGTCGCGGCGACCGTGCCCACCGCACCGCGCTCGAGCGCGCGCAGGTACGCGAGCGCGCCCGCGACACCGCCGAGGACGATCGCGATCGCCAGCGGCTGGAGCACCGTGTCGAGCAGGTCGCCGGACGCGTGGGCGCCGCGCGCGGCGACGGCGGCGACGGAGTAGCCCAGGCCGCCGAGCACGGCGAGGAGGACGGGGTGCCCGCGCCGGTAGGCGGCGGCGGTGCCCACAGCGACGGCGGCCCCGGCGACGTTGACCCACGTCGCGAAACCCGCCGGCGGGTGCGTCGCGGGCTGCTCCCCCGCGGCGAGCGCGAGCACGACGAGCCCGGCCACGACGACGCCCATCGCCACGAGGTCCGTGCGGCGCAGCGTCGCGCCGAGCACGAGCCGCGCGAGCAGCACGACGACGACCAGCGACGCCGCGACGACGGCCTGCACGACGAACAGCGGCAGATGGTCGAGGGCGAGGAGCGAGAGGAGCCAGGCGACGCCGTCGACCAGGAGCCCGCCGATGACGAGCGGCTGCGCGACGGCCGCCAGGCCGTGGGCGCGCCGTGTCGCGACGGCCTGCATGATCGTGCTCACCGCGTACAGGACGCTCGCCGTGACGGCGGCGAGCAGGGACAGGATCACGAGGCCTCGTCCCCGGGTGCCGCGGGTGCGGCCGTCGGCGCGGCAGGAGCGGCCTCCGTCGGCGCGGCGCCCACCCCGCGCAGGAACCGGCCGATCACGGGGATCTCCGTGACGCCCTCCGCCCCGGCCATGACGAGCGCCTGCGCGGCGGCCTGCTCCGCCGAGTCGAGGACGACGTAGCGGCGCGTCCAGCCCGGGTCGAACTTGTCGTTGAACGTCGCGAGCGTCTCCACCTGCGTGCCCTCGGAGAACTTCTTGACGACCGGCCGCACGAGCTGGTCGAGGCGCGAGTCGCGCTCGCCCTCCATGAGCTCGCGCAGGACGGCGAAGTTGAGCCCCAGCCCGCGCTGCCCCCGCGCGACGAGCTCCGCGATCGTCGCGACGATCGTCGCGTCCACGAGGCCGTTCGGCAGGTCGGGCACGTCGAGGCGGCGGCGCATGACGTCGAGCGACCAGCCGTCGATGTCGCTCGCGGGCACCCACTGGCAGAACGCGTCCACGCGCCCCTCGGAGGACCGGGTGACGGAGAGCATGAGCCCGGCGTCGTGCGGGTCGAACAGGCGCGAGAGCGTCATGGAGAACCCGCGCTCGTCCTCGCCGCGCCGGGACTCGTCGCTCATCGCGGAGATCTCGTCGCGCAGCGTGGGGTCGAGGGCCGTGGGGTCGTGGAACGTCGTCGTGTAGCCGGCGCGCGCGACGCGGTTCACCGCCTGGCGCAGCGACTTGTGGGCCTTGCCCTCGAGGCTGAACGACGGGCAGTCGACGGTCGCCTCGTCGCCGAGGTAGGCCGGGAGCAGGCCCGACGCCTCGTACACGGGCAGCCACGGCTCCCCCGCCGCCACGACCGCGACCTTCCACCCGTTGCGCCCCACGTGGTCGAGGAACTCGGCCCAGACGAGCTCGCGCTCGTCGGCCGGGCACACCGGGTCGGGCGAGACGAGGCACACGCCGTTGCGCACCGAGTGCGCGACGACGCCATGTCCGACGAAGAACCAGTCCTTGTCGTCGCGCAGCGCGAAGTAGTCGAGCGTGCCGCCCCCGTGCGCGGCCACGACGGCGCGCGCCTTCTCGCGCTCGGCGACGTGCTCGGCGGGCGTCGCGGGCTTGGGCGACCGCGGCGAGAGCAGCCACCAGAGCACGAGCACCACGAGCACGAGGTTGAGCACCGTCGCGACCGCGGCGAGCACGCGCGCCGCGCTCTCCAGCTCGGCGTCGCCCGCGTCGCGCGCCGCGAGCACGACGGCGACGCCCACGACGACCAGGACGAGCGCGACGCCGATCGCGACGAGGAGCAGCACCGCCCGGCGCACCGCGCGCCGCGTCGGCAGCACCGGGAACGCGCGCCACTGCGTGAGCAGCCACCCGACGGCGAGCAGCACCACGACGGCCGGCAGGGCGTGGCGGTGGTGCAGGAGGTGGGCGACGGCCGTGACCCCCAGCACCACGCACGTGACGAGCCAGGACAGCCGGTGCCCGTTCCGCAGCCCGCGCGCCGTGAGGAACAGGACCACCGCGACGAGCAGGATGCTCGACGCGTGGCTGCTCGCCTCGAGCCCCGGGATCAGGTCCTGGTAGAGCGAGAGCCGAACCCACAACCGCCGCGCCACGAGGCCCACGAGCGAGAGGACCGCGAGGACCACGACGACGGTCGCGGCGACCCGGCGCACGCGGACGCGGTGCCGCTGGGCCGCGAGCGGGGAGTGTCGACCGGTCGCGACGAGCGCGGCGTGCGGCGCGGACCGTGACGCGCCGGACGACGCGCTCGGGGACTGGCTCGGCGGCGCGCTCGGGTGGGGGGTCTCGTCGGGCACGCTCCGATCATCCGTCAGGCCCGGCCCGACCGCGCGGGCGGCCGACCTCGGGACGCGACGACGACGCGCGCCCCGAGAGGCACGGCGCCGCGTCCGTCAGCCGGCGGGGAGGATCAGGCGTCGTCGCGCGCGGGCGCCGACGACCGTCCGCCGCGCGCGTGGGCGGGCCGCTCGTCGTCGTGCACCCAGCGCCAGACGCGCGTGACGACGAACCACACCACCGCGGCCGCGACGACCGCGATGACGACCTTCTGGAGCACGCCCGCGTACTCCTCCACGACGTGCCACTGCTCGCCGAGCGCGTACCCGGCGTAGACGAAGATCGTGTTCCACACCGCGCTGCCCGCGGCGGTGAGCGCGGTGAACTTCCACAGCGGCATGCGCTCGACCCCGGCCGGGATCGAGATGAGGCTGCGGAAGATCGGGATGAAGCGGCCGAAGAAGACCGTCGCGCCACCGTGCTTGAGGAAGAACTGCTCGGTGCGGTCGACGTCCGCGACCTTGACGAGCGGCAGCCGCTCCGCGATCCAGCGCGTGCGCTCGCGCCCGATGATCGCTCCCACGGCGTAGAGCGCGAGGGCCCCGACGATCGACCCGGCCGTCGTCCAGACGATCGCCTCGACGAGCCCGAAGCTGCCCTGGCTCGCGGTGAAGCCCGCGAGCGGCAGGATGATCTCGCTCGGCAGGGGCGGGAACAGGTTCTCGAGCGCGATCGCGATGGCGGCGCCGACCGGGCCGAGCGTCTCCATGAGGTTCACGGCCCAACCCGCCACGCCGTCGAGCGCGGGCTCCGCCGTCGACGCGGCGGGCAGGGCGGCCGAGAGGGCGGCGGAGAGTCCGGAGGGCATGGTTCACGAGCCTAGGCGAGCGACCGGGTGCCCGAGGGCCGATGAGTTCGAGAGCGTGTGGAGGTCTCGTGGGGGAGCGCCGGGATCGCCCGGCCGGCCCGGAGGAGGAGCGCATGCGGATCACCACGACGGTCGAGGCGAGCGGCGGCACGACGACGGGCCTGCCCGTCCCGGAGGACGTCGCGCTGTCCTTCGGGCGGGGGCGCAAGGTCCCGGTCCTCGTGACGATCGGCGACCACAGCTACCGCTCCTCGCTCGTGTTCTACCGGGGTCAGTTCGTCGTCTCGCTGAGCGCGGCCAACCGGGAGGCGGCGGGGGTCGCGGCGGGGGACGAGGTGGAGGTCGACCTCGAGGTCGACGACGCGCCGCGCACGGTCGACGTCCCGGACGACCTCGCCCGCGCGCTCGACGACGCCGGCGCACGGGAGTCGTTCGACACCCTCTCGTTCTCGCGGCAGCGAGCGATCGTGGAGCCGGTGGCGTCGGCGAAGGCCGCCGAGACCCGGCAGCGCCGCATCGAGAAGGCGGTCGCGTCGCTCTCGTGAACGGCGTCTGTGCCGTGCGCTGCCCGTCACCCCGTCAGCCGGCCGGCTCGGTCAGCCGCGGACGAGCGCGTCGATCTGCCGCACCGGGCCCCAGGCGCCCGCCTCGCCGTTGGACACGACGACGACCGTCACCCCGGGCGCCCCGGCCGGCGGGAAAGCGTCCGGGCCGGATCGGCCCGCGCCCGGGTAGTGGCGCAGCATCGCGCTCGACCCGGTGTTGATCCCCTCCTTGTACGCGGAGCGCACGGACCCGTCGGCGAGGAGCTCGAACTCGAGCCCGAACCCGTAGTGCACGCTCGCAGCCCGCTCCACGCCTTCAGCGTCCTTGCCGTCCGTCTCGTCCGTGTCGCCGTCGTCGTGCTTGACCTGCGGGGTGAGGAACGCGCGCGTGAGGTCGGGCGGCAGCAGCTCACCGCCGCGGACCGCGGACCAGAACCGTGCGAGGTCGCGCGCGGTGACGTGCGCGCCGCCATCGGGCGAGCCGACGGGCGGGTAGGAGTAGATGTTCTGCCGCCAGCTGGTGACGGGCCCCTCGTCGTCCGGGCCCTCGTGGACCGGCTCCCAACCCTCCGCGACGTCGGGCTCGGCCTCGTCCATGCGGAAGAACCCGGAGCGGTCCATGGCCGCCCGCGCGAAGACGTGCTCGCGGACGTACTCGCGGTAGGTCGTCCCGGCGACCTTCTCCAGCGCGAGGCCCGCGAGGACGAACCCGACGTTGCAGTACCGGCACCCCTCCCCCGGCGGGAAGTTCGGCTCCTTGTGGACGAAGCCGGGGAGGAAGTCGGCCGTGCGCGTCACGGAGTAGCTCGGCCGGTCGACCCAGAGCGCCTCGTACGACTCGCCGGCCTCCTCGTCGGCGTCGTCCGCGATGCCCGAGGTGTGCGTGAGCAGGTGCCGGACCGTCACCCCGCTCGGGATCGTCGTGCCCGCGAGGTCGACGTGGTCGTGGATGCGGTCGTCGAGCCCGAGCCGCCCCTCCCCGACCTGCTGGAGCACCGCGACGGCGGTGAAGAGCTTGGTCACGGACGCGACGTCGAACCGCGTGCTCGTGCGGACGGGGACGCCCCACCGGCGCGACGCGACGCCGTACGCGCGCTCGAACAGCGGGTCGCCGTCGCGCTCGATCCGCACGACGCCGGAGAACGCGTCGGCATCGGCCGCCGCGCGCAGTTGCGTGTCGAGGGCGGAGAGGGCGGCGTCGTCGAGCGCGGTCATGCCCCGACGGTAGGCGCCGCGCTGCGCAGACCGCCAGGACTTTGCGGCCCGTCCCGGGCGACCTCGCAGGTGGGAGCGCTGTCAGAGTACGGTCGCCGTATGGCGACCTCGACGACCCCCGCGCTCGGCGTGATCCTGCCGCGCGAGCTCCCCGCCGACCAGATCGTGCCGTTCGCGCGCCGCGCCGAGGAGGTGGGCCTCGACGAGGTGTGGGTCGTCGAGGACCTGACGTTCCACGGCGGGATCGCGCAGGCCGCGACCGTCCTCGCCGCGACGCAGCGCCTCACCGTCGGCATCGGGATCCTCCCCGCCGCGACGCGCGCGCCGTCGACCGCCGCGATGGAGGCCGCGACCCTCGCCGCCCTGCACCCCGGCCGTCTGCACCTGGGGCTCGGGCACGGCATGCCCGCGTGGATGCGGCAGATCGGCGTCTGGCCCGCGAGCCCGCTCGCGATGCTCGAGGAGACGACGTCGGCCGTGCGCGCGCTGCTGCACGGCGAGCGCGTCTCCGTCTCGGGCCGGTACGTCACGATCGACGAGGTCGCGCTGCACGCGCCGCCCGCCTCGCCGCCGCCGGTGCTCGCCGGGGTGCGCGGCCCGCGCTCGCTCGAGGTCTCGGGCCGCGTCGCCGACGGGACGATCCTCGACATGCCCGTGACCCCGGAGTACCTGGCCGTCGCGCGCACCGCGATCGACGCGGGGCGCGCGAGCGCCGGCGACGCGGCCCCGCCCGAGCACCGCGTCGTCGCCTTCGCCATCGGCGCGGTGCACGACGACGTCGCGACCGCCCGCGCGATCGTCCGGCCGCACCTCGCCGTCCTGGGCGAGGCCGACTGGTCGGCGCAGATCGACCCGCTGCCGTTCGCCGCCGACTTCCGCGCCCTGCGCGACGCGAGCGACACCCCCGAGGCCTTCGCCGCCGCGATGCCGGACGCGTGGGTCGACGCGCTTGCCGTCGTCGGTCCGCCCGATGCCTTCCGCGCCCGGCTCGACGAGCTCGGCGCGGGCGGGGTGTCGAGCGTCGTGCTCGTCGCGACGAGCCCCGACCCGGCCCGCCCGGACGACCCGTTCGCGGCGCTCGACGCGCTGGAGGCGGTGGCGCACACCGCTCAGTAGCGCCAGGCGCGCATGTCCTCCTGGTACGTGCGCTGCACGGTCGGGGACAGCAGGGTCGACGGCGGCAGGTCGCGCGGCGGGTTGTCGGCGGGCAGGTGCGTGGTCGCGGCGAGCGACGCCGCGTCGTGGAACCGCAGGCCCTCGGGGAGCGGCGTGCGCGCGAAGAGCCCGGGGACGTCGTCGGGCTCCCCGGCCCCGGGTGCAGCCCCGCCCGGCGCGAGGGAGAGCGCGAAGCCCCACTCGCCGAACGACGGGACGTTGACCGTGAGCGGCACGACGGCTCGGTCCGGTGCTGCGGCGCGGACGGTGGACACGACCTGCCAGAACGCGTCGGGCGTGAAGTAGGTGGACGTCGCCTGGGTCGCGAACGCGCCGCCCGGCCGCAGGTGCGCCGCGACCATGCCGTAGAACTCCTGCGAGTACAGCTTGGCGACGCGCTCGGTCGACGGGTCGACGAGGTCGACCAGCACGACGTCGAACGTCCGAGGCGTGTCCTCGACCCACCGGAAGGCGTCGGCGTTGACGACGCTCACGCGCGGGTCGTCGAGCGCGTGCTCGTTGAGGTCGGTGAGGAGCCGGTTGTCACGGGCGAGGTCGGTCACCGCGGGGTCGAGGTCGACGAGCGTGACCTCCTGCACCGACTCGTACCGGAGCACCTCGCGCGCGAGGAGACCGTCGCCGCCGCCGAGGATCGCGACGGACGCGGGCGCGGCGACGGACGTCATCGCCGCGTGCGCGAGGGTCTCGTGGTAGCGGGCCTCGTCGACGGAGGAGAACTGGAGCTGGTTGTCCAGGTACAGGCGGGTGTCACCGCGGTACTCGGTGACGACGACCTGCTGGTACGCGCTGCGCTCCTGCGCCACGACCGGGTCCTGGTACATCCCCGCGCTGATGCGCGTCTCGAGCCACGTGGACGCGGCGAACCCCGCGAGGAGCACCACGAGCGTCACGGCGGCGAGCGCGGTCCACCGCGGCGGGTGGCCCATGCGCGCGAGCATGAACGCCGCGACGGCGACGTTGAGCACCGCGACCGCGAACGCGGTGCGGACGAGCCCGAGGTACGGCAGCAGGAGGAACGGGAACAGCAGGGACGCAGCGAGCGCCCCGAAGTAGTCGAGCGCGAGCACCTTCGACAGCAGCGAGACGGACCCCTCGCTCCCCCGCTCCTTGAGGACCGCGACGAGCAGCGGGATCTCGACGCCGATCGCCGTGCCGATCGCGAGCGAGAGCACGACGAACACGACCCACGCGAGCTCGGTCTGGGCGTACGCCCAGAACAGGGCGAGCACGGACGTGCCGCCCAGGAGCGAGAGCACGAGCTCGTTGCGCACGAAGCTCAGCCCCGCGGTGCGCTGGAGCCGCGGCGCGAGGAGCGAGCCGAGGCCCATGCCGAACAGCGTGAGCCCCGTCGCGACGGAGAACGCGACGACGGAGTCGCCGAACAGGTACGACGCCGCCGTCCCGAGGATGAGCTCGTAGACGAGGCCGCCGACGGCGACGAGCAGCGCGGCGGCGAAGACCGTCGGCCGGTCCATCGGGCGTGTGCGGCCGGTCCGCCCGGCCGGGGGCGCGGCGTCGCCCGAGTCGTCCGCGGCGGTCTCGGGCGGGCGGCCGGGCGGGAGCTCCTGCTGGTCGAGCACGGTCAGGAGCTGATCGTCCCCGCGATGATGAGGCCGATCGCGACGGCGAGGCCCGCGATCATCACGCCGAACGCGACGTTGTGCTCGTCGACGAGCTCGCGGTGGAGGTTGAGCCGGAACACCTTGTTCGCGACCACGAGCGTGACCAGCAGCAGGACGATGCCGAGCGCCGAGTACAGGATGGTCGAGAAGAAGGACCAGAGGAACGCCAGCGGGGCGGCGGCGGTTGCGATCACGGTGTCTCCCGGGGTCAGGTCGTGGGACGGGCGGTCGGGTTACGGGTTCGACGAGGGTTTCGACGGGCGAGCGGGTCACTTGCCGAGCCCGCCGCCCCCGCCGCCGTAGACGGTGCGGCGCACGCACGTGCCGTCCTGCTCGGTGGTGGTCACCTCGCCGGACGGTGCGACGGTCTCGACGGTCCGGGGCGTGCACGAGCCGTCACTCGTCGCGGCGCGCGCCGTGCACGAGGCGGCGAGCCCGACGAGCACGACGGCGGCGACCGCGAAGGCCACGAACCGGCCCCCGGGGAGCGTGCGCGGCGCGACCCGGCGCCCGAACAGGCGACGCTGCTCCACGACGTCGATGCGCCGGCCGCGGTACACGGCGGTCACGGGGCCGAGCGGGCCGGTCGTGCGCTCGATCGAGACGACCGTCCCGTGGGCCGAGAGGTCGACGTACTCGACGTGCTGCCCCACGACGAACGGCTCGGCGAACTGCCCCTCGACGTGCTCGACCCGGCCCGTCCCGCGCTCGCGCACGACGAGCGAGTACTGCCGCCCGTCGAGGCGCAGGCAGAGGGTGCGCCCGGTGTGCAGCGCCGAGAGGTCGACGACCGGAGGCCACGCCTCGGTCGGGTGCAGGAGCGTGACGTCGCGCGTGTCGTGGTCGTACTCGATCCAGACGTCCGAGCCGTCGTGGGCGAGGAGCTGCCACTCCTCCCACGTGAACGTCGTGCCGCCGTGCACGGTCGACAGGACGGCGACGGCGCGCGGCGTCGCGCGCTGGGGCGGCGTGCCGACGAGGTCCTCGCCCACGCGCAGCGCGAGCCGGGGGCGCGTCCGGCTCACACGAGGCTCCGCACGGCGACGTCGGCCGCGCCCAGCGCGTCGGCGAGCAGGGCGCGCACGTCGTCGGTGAAGGTGGCGGACGCCGGGGCCCGGCAGGTCGTGAGGGTCACGTAGGCGGTCCCGAGCTCGGGCCACGTGTGCACGGCGAGGTGCGACTCGGCGAGCAGGATCACGACGCTCGTGCCCTGGGGCTCGAACCGGTGCGACGCCTCGCCGAGCGGCGTCATGCCCGCGTGCCGGACGATCGCGTCGAGGCACCCGCGGACGGTCGGGTCGTCGTCGAGCAGCGCGGGGTCCGCGCCCGTCACGTCGAAGACGTGGACGAGGTTGCGCTGCACGCCCGCTCCCCCTGTCGCGCTCCTCGGTCCGTGGGCCGCACGCGGGTGAGCCGCCCGCGGTCCGGTGGCCGCGCCGTCGGGCCGCGCACACCCTAGCCGACGGGCGCCGCCCGCCGGCCGGCGCCTCCGCGACGCGAGACCCGAGGTCGAGGGTGGGGACCGCTCAGTCCGGCCGCGCCGGACCGTCCACACAGGAGTCAGGTCCATCTCGACGAGGAGGCCATCATGGCCGTTCAGCTCAGCCCCTACCTGAACTTCGACGGCGACGCCCGTGAGGCCGTCGAGTTCTACGGCACCGTGTTCGGCGTCGCGCCGGACATCAGCACGTACGACTCGATCGGCCCGGTGGACGACCCGGCGCAGGCGAAGAAGGTGATGCACTCCCAGCTCCCGATCGAGGGCGTCGGGACGCTCATGGCGTCGGACGTGCCGCCGGGGACGACGCTCACGGACCACGCGTCGGTGGCGCTCTTCGGCGCACCGGAGGACCGCGATCGCCTCCGCGCGTGGTTCGCCGCGCTGTCCGACGGCGCGCAGGAGGTCATGGCGATGGAGACGGCGCCGTGGGGAGACGAGTTCGGCATGCTCACCGACCGGTTCGGGGTCGGGTGGCTGGTGAACGTCGCCGGCGACGCGGCGCCCTGACCGGGGCGCGCCGGTCCGGTCGCCCTCAGGCCTGCGGCGCGAACTCGGAGAGGGTCAGGCCGGCGCCCTGCGGGTCGCGCACGGTCGCGTGTCGCGCCCACGGATCTTCCGTCGTCGCGAGCACGGTCGCTCCCGCGTCCCGGGCGGCGTCGACCGCGGCGTCCCGGTCCGCGACGGCGAACGCGACGGACCAGCGTGCCGGGCCGTCGTCGGGCACGATCCCGGCGACGGCGTCCGCGAAACCGGGCGGGGCGAAGCCCTCCTGGCGCTCGTGGATGCCCGGGTCGGACGTCCGCGCGAGGTGGTCGCCGTAGCCGGGCACGCGGGCCATCCCGGCGGCGAGGTCGGGGTCGACCTCCCACCCGAGCAGCGCGCCGTAGAAGGCGAGCGCAGCCGCGGGGTCGGGCGTGAGGACGTTGCTGAAGTTCCACGTGCCGGGCTCGTTGACGCGCTGCGCGCCGGGACGGGAGCCCGCCTGCCACAGCCGGCTCTCGACCCCCTGCGGGTCACGCACCGTCGCGGCGCGACCGGCGGGCAGGTCGGCCGGCCCCACGTCGGCGGGTGGCTCGAGGACCGCGCCGCCGAGGGCGACGACGCGACCGGCGGCGGCGTCGACGTCGACCGCGACGGAGGTGACCCAGCGGGCGGTGTCGAGGCCGGTCACGCCCGCGACCGCGGCGACCGCCGTCCCGTCGGTGCCGTCGAGGGATGCGACGACGTACCTCGCGCCCCCGCGCGGGGGCTGCTCGACGAACCGCCACCCGAAGAGCTCCCCGTAGAACGCGGCCGATGCGCCGACGTCGCGCGTCTCGACCTCGACCCAGCACGGGACGCCGTGCGGGTACGTGCGCTGCGTGACCATCGTGGCTCCATCGGCTCGGCGTCGGGGGTGAGCGAGCAGGCGACCGCACCAGCGTGGCACCGAGGGCATCGGCTCGCACCCGTGGCCCGTGGCCCGCGAGCGCCCGCCCGGGCGTCGGGCGGGCGGCAAGCGTCCCAGGGGGCGAGCGGCACGAGTGGCACGTATCGTCGTCCCGCTCACGAGACGGGAGACCTTCCACCATGGAGGACGGAGTGACCGGAGGCGTCCAGGTCGACGACGACACGCGGCACTGGGTGATGTGGGGAGAGATCGACTTCTCCGTCGCCCACGCGGTCAAGGAGCGCCTCGCCGCGACGATCGGCCAGCGGCCGTGGACGATCGACCTCTCGCGGGTCACGTTCATGGACTCCGGTGGCCTCCACCTCGTCCTCATGGGGACGCGGACGGGATACCGCCCCCGGCTCCTGCGCACGCCCGGGCACGTGCTCCAGCTCCTCGAGTTCAGCGGGGCGCTCGATCTCGTCGAGCTCGTCGAGACCGCGGCGGACGCCCCGGACCCTGACCCTCCGCTCGAGCGCTCGGCCGGCTGAGCAGCGCGTTCCCCCTCCCGCCACCCCTGGACAGGACACCCGATGAGAGCGTGGACACCCACGACCGAGATGGTCCGACAGCTGTACGTCGCCGGACGCGAGTCTCGCAGCCCTGCCGAGACGCTCCGCATGCACCCGGACGAGATCGCGGCGGAGTTCGACCGCTGGCTCGACTCCTTCCGCACGACGGCCGGAGAGCCCCCCGTCGCGACGGGCCTTCCCGACGCGTCGTAGCGGCGGAGGCCGTCCGCGTGCGAGCCCCGACGGTCCCTGCCATGCTGACAGACCTGGGGGCAAAACTCGCACAGCAGACAAAAAGGAGAAATCCATGGGTTGGCTCGCGTACATCGTCCTCGGTCTCGTCGCCGGTCTCATCGCGCGTGCGGTGCTGCCGGGCAAGCAGACGGGCTCGCTGATCATCACGATCCTGCTGGGCATCCTCGGTGCGCTGCTCGGTGGGTGGCTCGGCTCGGTGTTCTTCGGCACCCCGCTGGGCGACCTGGGCGACTTCCGGACCTGGCTCCTCGCGATCCTCGGCTCGCTGATCACGCTCGGGATCTACGGCGCGGTCACCAAGGGGAACCGACGCAACGCCTGACGGGCACCGACCGACCGGGGGCTTCATGGACGACCTGCCGACCATCGCCGTCCCGACCGACGACGACGAGCTCACCACCTCCCACCCGCCCGAGGGCTACCGCCCCGTCCGGGAGTGGGTGCTGAGCACGACCGAAGGGCTCTCGGCCCTCCGTTCCGGAGTGGTCCAGGCCCTGGAGGCGGAGGGCGTGGTCACGACCGGGCGGCTGTCCGCCACCCCGGACACGCTGGTCCTCATCGCGTCGGAGCTCGCGACCAACGCACTGCGTCACGGGCTGCCGCCGACGATCGTGCGGCTCGCTCGGACCGACGACCGGTTCCTCCTCGAGGTCGCCGACCACGACGTCTCGCACGAGCCGGTCTACGCCGGGCGCCGCATCCCGGGCGCCGGCGGCGTCGGTCTCCACATGGCCCGCCAGCTGTCGCTGGACGTCGGGTGGTACCGCACCGAGACGGTCAAGACCGTCTGGGCGACGTTCGCCGCCTGACCGACGGGCTTCCCGCACGACACGACGCCAGGCCCGCCCCGTCCGGAGAACCGGACGAGGCGGGCCTGGCGTCTGCCGTCAGCGCGTGCCGGTCAGCCGCAGGTGGTCGCGTCGTACGGCGCGACGACCTCCGTGGAGACCTGCTCGCCGTCGACCGTGGCCGCCGCGGTGACGGTCGCCTGGCCCGCCTCGACGGACGTGCCACGGACCGCGAACGACTGGTACGCGTTCGCCCCCGGGGCCACGGAGGAGAACGCCTTGGTCCCGAACGGCGTGGCGAGGGTGACGTCCACGGGGACGTCCTCGCCGTTCGTCGCGCGCACGGCCACGTAGGCCTTGCCCGCGAGGCAGCGCGTCTGCGCGGTGACCGTCACGTCGAGCGCCGGCTCCTCGCCGTCGTCGCCCGCGTAGACCTTGGCGACCTCGGCGTCGGACAGCGCCCGGTCGAAGACACGCACGTCGTCGATCGTGCCCGGCCAGTAGTCGACCGGGTTGCCGCTCCACTGCCCGCGCCCGATCGTCAGCGGGCCGGACGGCGTGGTGCCGCCGCACACGTCGGACTGGCCGACGAGCTCGCCGTTGACGTAGAGCTTGAGCTTCTGGTCGGCCGCGTCGCGGACGCCCACGACGTGGTACCAGTCGCCCAGCACGGGCTGCACGACGTACTCCGCGCGCGGCTCCCCCTCGTAGGAGAAGGCCCACCGGCCGCCGCCGCCGTACTGGAGGTAGAACGCGCTCGAGCCGAGCGACGAGTCCTGGCCGACGATCGTCGACCACGCGCCGCCGGGCGTCTTGTCGAGCTGCGCCCACGCCGAGATCGTGTACGAGCCGGTCGTGTCGACGACGGGCCCCTCGGTCGTGAACGACTGGTTCGTGCCGTTGAGCTTGATCGCGGACCCGCTGTCGCCGTGACCGGCGACCCAGGTGCCCGTGCCCGTCGCCGCGTGGTCGCCCACGCCGTCGGCCGCCGTGGTGCCCTGGCCCTCGTCGAACGACCAGCGGCCCGTGCCGGTCAGCCCCGGGGTGCCCGGGTCGACGGGCGCGGAGCCCTGCTTCGCCGCCGCGACGACCCGCTCGTTGACGTCCTTGACGCGCGCGGCGTCCATCTTGAGCACGCGGCGGTCGTACGTCCAGAAGCCGTTGAGCTCGTTCTCGACGTCGGAGATCTCCGTGTACACCGAGCCGGACAGGTAGCACTGCGCCGGCCGCACGAGCTTCTCCGTGTTCTGCACGTACGCGTCGGTCAGCGCCTCGCTGTTCGCGACGCCCCCGTACGGGTTGGCGGACACGCCCGGCCACATGTGGCCCGGGACGCTCATCGAGAAGCCGCCGTGCTCGCCGTCGATCGCGGCGCGCGTGGCGTCCGGCTTCGGCAGAGCCGGGCCGGTGTACTGGTGCCAGTCGATGATGTCGCCCGTCTTGGAGTCACCCTTGGACGCGCAGCAGTTGTAGCCGGAGTGCGTGTTGAGGATGCGGCTCGGGTCGTACTCGTCGATCACGTTGCCGATCCGCGCCGTGTCGGCGAGGTTCCACTCGCCCCAGCCCTCGTTGAAGGTGACCCACCCGACGATCGACGGCACCGAGCGGTGCTGGTCGATGATGTCCTTCATCTCCTGCTCCCAGAAGACGCGGGACGCCGGGTTCGTGTCGCCGTTGTTGAACCAGCCGCTGGGGATGTCCTGCCAGACCATGAGGCCCAGCGTGTCCGCGTGGTAGTACCAGCGGGCCGGCTCGACCTTGATGTGCTTGCGCACTGTGTTGAACCCGAGGTCCTTGTGGGCCTGGAGGTCGAACACGTAGGCCTCGTCGGACGCGGGGGTGTAGATGCCGTCCGGCCAGTAGCCCTGGTCGAGCGTCGACATGAGGAACGTCTTCTCGCCGTTGAGCAGGATGCGCTGGACGCCGTCCACCTCGGCGACCTCGATCGAGCGCATGCCCGCGTAGGAGGCCACCGTGTCGGTAGAGCCGCCGTCGGTGAGCGTGACGTCGACGTCGTAGAGGTACGGGTCCTCGGGCGACCACAGGTGCGCGTCCGGGATCTCGACCGCGAGCAGCTCGTTCGCGGCGCCGGTGACGGTGCCGACCTCGGCACCCTCGGCGTCCCGCACGACGGCGGTCACCTCGGCGTCGTCGGACGCGGAGGCCGACTGCGCGGTCACCGCGAGCACGCCCGCCTCGACGTCGGGCGTCGTGACGACGGCGTCGATCGCCGCAGTCGGGACCGGCTCCATCCACACCGTCTGCCAGATGCCCGACGTCGGGGTGTAGAAGATGCCGCCCGGGTTGAGCGTCTGCTTGCCGACGGCCTGGTTGCTGCCGTCGGTCGTGTCGACGGCGCGCACCACGAGCTCCTGCTCGGCGCCCTCGACGAGCGCGTCGGTGACGTCGACGGAGAAGGACTCGTACCCACCGCGGTGGGTGCCGACCTCGGTGCCGTTGACGTACACGGTGGCGACGTAGTCGACCGCGCCGAAGTTGACGCGCAGCCGGTTGTCGCTCCCGACCGCCCAGTCCTGCGGCACCTCGAACGTGCGGCGGTAGAACATGTCGTCCTCGCGGCGCTCGATGCCGGACAGCGCGGACTCGACCGCGTACGGGACGACGATCTCCTCGTCGAGGTCGCGGCCGCTCGGCACGGCGTCGTCGGACTCCGCCGCCTCGAACTGCCAGACGCCGTTGAGGTTCTGCCACGCGTCGCGCGTGAGCTGCGGGCGCGGGTACTCCGGCAGGGGGTTGGTGGGGTCGAAGTCGTCTGCCCACGGGGTCTGGATCCGGAACTCGGACCCGTTGGTGACCGGCAGGTTGAGCGAGCCGACCTTCTCCCCGCCGACTGTGAGGTCGCCCTCGCCGTCGTAGACCAGGCGGGCGGTCGACGCACGGTCCACGGGCTCGGCGAGCGTGATGCCCAGGACGTCGCCCTGCGCCGCGACCTGCGCGACGGGCCACGCGAGCTGGTCCACCTGGACCTTGAGGTGGTCGACGAGGCTCTCGTCGACACCGCCCGCTGCGCCCTGGAACGTCACGTTGAGGCTCGTGCCGTCGCTCTCGAGCGCGGCCTGGGCGGGGAAGACGACGAAGTCGTCGGGGTAGGTGAACGCGTCGGTCGGCACGATCTCACGTTGCTGCGAGGGGCTCTGCCACCGCAACCGGAGGTGCGCGCCACCCGTGTTCTGGAACATCTCCATGCGGAACGAGTACTCCTGGCCCGCCTGGAGCTGGACCGGGGCGGAGGTCTGCTCAACGTCCCAGTCGTCGACCCAGTGGTCGATGACGAGCTTGTCGTCGATCCACAGCCGGAAGCCGTTGTCGCCGATCGCGGAGAACGTGTACGCCTCGCTGAAGTCAGGCGTGATCTGGCCCGTCCAGCGCGCGGACGTGCGCTCGCCGCGGCCGGTGAGATCGGCGAACGTCGGGACCAGGTTGGGGAACTCGATCCGCTGGTCGGGGATCGTGGCCTTGAGGTCGGTGAGCGGCCAGCCGGGGCCGCCGGACAGGAAGTACTCGCCCTTGAGGCCGTTGTCGAGCGCGAGGTCCTGGGCCGCCACGTCCTGCGCGCCCGCCTCGTCCGTGGTCGTGGCCGCCGGCGTCGCGGTCGCCCCGACCGCCGTCGCCACGGCCAGGGGGACCGTGAGCGCGGCGGCCAGCGCCGCCGCGACCATCCTCGCCGGTCTGCCCCGTGGGGGTGCTACCGCTGTCATGGACTGCATCCGTGCTTCCTCCTCGTCGAGTGAATCCAGGGACTGCTCCGACGCGGCGGCATACCGGGCACCCGTGTCCGGCGGTCACCCTCCTTGGCGCACCGCACGACGTCTCCCCAGAATCAAACAACTTCCACCAGAAAAAAACAACAGGTAACAGCACACCACATCGTCGGGAGGCGGTGGTCAGAAGAAGACGAGGCCCGCGACATAGCTGGCCGCCATGGTGCCGAGCCCGACGACGAGCGTGCGCGCGAGCATCCGGAGGGCCGAGATCCGGCCCACCCCCGCAGCGACGAGCGACGTCAGCGCGAGCGAGACCACGACCGCCACGAGGATCGCGCTCGTCTCGATCGCCACCGGTGCGAGGAACGTGATCGCGAGCGGGATCGCCGCGCCGACCATGAAGGCGAGCGCGGTCTCGAGCCCGCCGTACGCGGGTGCCGACCGCGTCATGATCTCCTCGAGGCCGTGCTCGGAGTCGAGCTGGGCGCCGAGCGCGTCCCGCTCGCTGAGCTGGACGGCGACCTCGCGCGCGAGCTCCGGTGACAGCCCACGCCCCTCCCAGTACGCGGTGAGCTCGTCGAGCTCGGCCTGCGGGTCGGCGTCGAGCTCGGCGCGCTCGTCCGCCGCGATGCGGAGCTGCTCCTCGCGCTCCGCCGCAACCTCCGCCCACTTCGCGCCGCCCGCGCTCAGCCCGCCGGCGATGAGGGCGGCCACGGCCGCGAACAGGAGCAGGCGGTCCCCCGCGCCGGCGCCGGCGAAGCCCTGGAGCAGACCCGCGGTCGAGATGATGCCGTCGTTCGCGTCGATCGCCCACGACGTCTCGCGCACCCGCGCGAGCACGCGCTCCCGGAGCGTGGCGCTCACGCCGACCTCCCTCCGCCGGTGACCCGCATGGCAGGGAGCGGGCAGGGGTCAGCGGTGGATGAGGGACGTCCAGTCGGACGGCACCCGGTCGGCCGGTGCGGGTGAGCCCTGCTCCGGCGGGCGCGAGAGCGGCGCGGCGAGGTGCGGGCCGTCGAGCACCTGCGACGTCTCGTAGTCCCAGTACCAGTCCTCGCCGGGCTCGAACGAGCGCATGAGCCGGTGACCGGTCTCCTGGAAGTGCGCCGTCGCGTGCTGGGCCGGCGACGTGTCGCAGCACCCCACGTGGCCGCACGTCGCGCAGCGGCGCAGGTGGACCCACCACCCGCCGGCCGCGTCGCACTCGGCGCAGCCCGTCCCGCTGGGCGGGACCGCCGGGTCGACGGCGGCCCAGAGCTGCGCGCCCAGGCTCTCGTCGAGCCCGTCCCCCGTGACGCTCACCGGCGGCTCACCGGGTCCCGACGGCGGAGGGCCGCACGACGGGGGCCCACGACTCGGGGTCGAGCGCCGGTGCGGGCTCGGCGTCGTCCCAGGCCCGGCAGTCGTCGATCGTCGCGGCGAGCAGCGCGCGCAGGCGCTCGTCCGGGTCCGGCACGCACGCCTCGGCGATGCCCTGCACCGCCGCGGAGATGATGCTCGGCGCGGCGTCGCGCACGAACCGGCTCGGCCGCAGCCGCGCACCCTCGCAGAACCGCTGCGCCCAGCGCGCCGTGCGCGGGCAGCTCGCGAGCGCGTCCGCCGACTCGGCGCTCAGCGTGCCCGCGGGGCGGTCGTCGAGGACGTCGAGCATCTTCTCGGCCCCGATGATCGCGACGGCGAGCGTCTGCTGCCGGTCCGCCGGGGCGATCGGCAGCGCCGCCACCGCGGCGCGCAGCGCGATGCGCACGTCCCAGTGCGGGTCGTCGCTCGTCAGCCCGATGACGGACGGGATGAGCGGCGCGAGCTTGGGGCGCTCCGGGTCGACCGTGAGGTCGTTCACCGCGCGCGCGAGCATCGCGAGCAGCGGGTGCGTGCACCGTGGATGGTCGCTCCACCGCTCCCCAGCGAGGTAGGACGCGAGCTCCATGAAGCACGCACCCTTCTTCGGGTTGCGGTGCTTGCCACGGCCCAGCATCGGCAGCATGTCGTAGGTGTCGGTCACGAGGTCACCCCCAGGCGGGTCCGGTCCTCCGTCCAGTCTGCGCCGGGCCCCGGCCGTTGGCAACGGGAGGAGTGACCCCGGTCACGTCCGGCGGACGGGACGGCTCAGAAGATCTCCGCGGTGTGCGCGGTCGGTGACCACGACCAGGCCGCCGACGCGGCGGCGACCGCGCCGGGCGTGTGCTCGACGACGCGCCCGGCCAGCGCGAGGACGTGCAGCGGCGTGGCGCCCAGGTGGGCCGCTCCCAGGTCGCCGACGTCCAGCGAGAGGTCGGGCCGCGCGTCGGTCCGGCGCACGACGGCGGTGCCGCCCGCCTCGCCGACGACGACGTGCCACCGCCCGGCGTTGGCGGGGACCACGTCGTCGGTGACCTCGAGGACGACGTCGACGGGCGCGGCGAAGGCACGCGCGGCCAGCGCGCGCTCGACGTCGACGACCCGGACCCACAGGGCCTCGTCGAGGCGCGCGTGCATCCGCCGGTGGTCGGCGAGCAGGTGGGCCAGCGGGTCCGGCACGGGGCGCGACTCGCACGTCAGCGTGCTCATGAGGTCGAGGTCGAGCAGGTAGCGCCAGAGCTGGGCGTGGGTGGCCGGGTCCGTGGCGCTCACCTCCTGGACGGCGACGACGCCTGCCGGCACCAGCCCGGGCTTCCCCTCGCGGACCCGGTACGCCGCGTACCCGGTGGGCCCGTCGGGGCCGACCGCGACGACGATCTCGGCCGGCGCCCTTCCGTCGCCACCGCCGAGGAGGAACTGCCAGCGGTCCGCGTCGCGCGCGAGCGTCCCGGGCCGCGAGCCCAGCAGGTCGTCGTGGACGGCGGCCAGGTGCGGCAGGGCGTCGTCCAGGGACCTCAGGTGCAGGCGGGCCGACGACCGTGCCGCGAGGTCCCGCGCGTGCGGCGTGAA
This sequence comes from Cellulosimicrobium sp. I38E, assembly GCF_001647255.1. Lineage (NCBI taxonomy): Bacteria > Bacillati > Actinomycetota > Actinomycetes > Micrococcales > Promicromonosporaceae > Cellulosimicrobium > Cellulosimicrobium sp. I38E. Next base: position 107,216 of record NZ_LUAZ01000039.1, on the reverse strand, counting down.
CGCGGCGCGCGAGAGGTCGACCTCGATGGGCTGGCGCCACGACGCGATCCCGTAGCCGTAGCGTCCGTACACGCCCGCCTCCGTCGCCCAGAGCGCGGCCACGGCCTCGCCCCCGGCCGCGAGGTCGACGAGCTGGCGGCGCATCATCGCCGTCATGACCCCGCGACGGCGGTGCGTCGGGGCGACGGTCACCATCCACACTCCCGCGACGGGCAGCAGACCCCCGCCGGGCATCGTCATCCGCAGCGAGTAGGCGCTCGCGGTCCCGACGACCTCGCTGCGCGGGCCGTCGACGGCGACGAGCGTGCGGTCGGCCTCGATCGACCGGCCGGTGAAGACGTCGTCGGCGGTGTCCTGCCGGTACCCCCACCCGAAGGCCCGCCACACCACGTCCAGGGCCGGGTCGCGGTCCTCCTGCCTCAGCGGACGGACGTCGAACGAGGAGGGCGCGAGGGTCGTCATGCCCCGGTGATAGTCCCCACGGGTCGATGCCGTCCACCGGATTTCGGGCGCGAGCGTCGACGGGCGGTCCGGGTGCCTTAGTCGCGACGACCCACCTCAGACGCCTCAGGGTCCCGGGCGGGCACCGCCTAAGGCACCCTCCCCCGAACCGTGCGCGGTCGTCCGATGCGACGGCCCGGTGCTCAGGACGAACGTGAGTGTCGGACAGGCAGGGTGCCTGCAGAGACGGGGACGACCATGAGCGCACAGTTCGATCCGACCTTCGAGGCGGATCTCACCTACCGCACGCAGCGACTGCGTGACGACTTCCGGCACGACGAGCCCTCGCTGCTGCACTGGTGGCGGGGACGCCGTCAGCGCCACGACCGCCCGGCGCGGTGACCGCGCCGCCCGACGCCGTCGACGAGAACCCTCTCGTCGGCGGCGTCGTCGTGTCCGGCGCGGTCTCCCGTGGTCTATCCGCTGGTCACGTGTCGGTGCACGCTGCGAGGATGGGAGCCGTGCCACGCCCCTCCTCGCGCGCGCCCTTCGTGGCCCGCGCCGCCGAGCTCGACGCGCTCTCCGCGGCGGTCGAGCGCGCGCGCCGGGGCGAGCCCGGGGTGGTGCTCGTGGGCGCCGACGCCGGGGTCGGCAAGACCCGCCTCCTCACGCGCGCGGCCGAGCTGGCCGCCGGGAGCGGCGCGACCGTCGTCTGGAGCCACTGCGTCGACCTGGGCGAGGTCGGCCTCCCCTACCTCCCCTTCTCCGAGGCGCTGACGACGCTGCGCAGCCAGCACCCCGCGGTCGACGAGACCGTGGCCGCACGGCCCGCGCTCGCGCGCCTACTCGACGCCGGCACGCCGGCGGACGACGAGCAGAGCCAGGGCGAACGCCTCCAGCTCTTCGAGAGCGTCGCGGCCGCGCTCGCCGCGTCGGGGACGGCCGAGGCCCCGCTCGTGCTCGTCGTCGAGGACCTGCACTGGGCGGACCCGTCGAGCCGCGACGTCCTGCGCTTCGTGGTCGCGCGCCTGCGGGCGGAGCACGTGCTCGTCGTCGCGAGCTACCGCGCGGACGACCTGCACCGCCGCCACCCTCTGCGCCCCGTGCTCGCGGAGCTGCTGCGCCACCCGCGCGTCGAGCACGTGCAGCTCTCCCCCTTCACCGAGGGCGAGCTGCGCGAGTTCACCACCGCGCTCGCGGGCGCTCCCCTGCTGCCCGACGCGTTCGAGTCCGTCCGGACGCGCTCCGAGGGCAACGCGTACTTCGCCGAGGAGCTCGTCGAGTCGGGCCTCGACGACGAGCTGCCCTGGTCCCTCGCGGACGTCCTGCGCGCCCGCCTCGAGGTGCTCGACCCGGCCGTGCAGCACCTCGTCCGGGTCGCGTCGGTGTCCGGGCGGCAGGTGAGCGAGCCGCTCCTGCGCGCCGCGCTCGCACGGGACGCCGCCGACGGCGAGACGGCCACCGGGCGCTCGTTCGACGCGGCGCTGCGCGAGGCGATCGCGCACCACGTCCTCGCGGTCGAGGGCGACGGCGCGCGCGACACGGTCGTGTTCCGTCACGCGCTGCTCGCCGAGGCGGTCGCGTCCGACCTGCTGCCGGGCGAGCGCGTGGGCGTGCACCGCGCGTACCTCGCCGCGCTCGACGACGACCCCGCGCTCGGCTCCCCCGCGCTGCGCGCGCACCACGCGCTCGCCGCGCACGACCTCCCGGCCGCTCTGACGGCGTCGCGCGCCGCCGCCCGCAAGGCCGCGCGCGTGCTCGCGCCCGCGGAGGAGCTGCGGCACCTCGAGCAGGTGCTCGCGCTGTGGCAGGCGGTGCCCGACGCCGCGTCCCTCCTGAACGAGGACCGCGTCACCGTCGCGCTCGCCGCGGCAGGGGCGGCGAGCCGCGCGGGCGAGCCGGACCGCGCGGTCGCGCTCGCCCGCAAGGTCGTCGAGGGCACGGCGAGCGACCCGATGCGCCAGGCGTCGCTGCGCCACGTGCTGTCCCGCTACCTGCTCGGCACGGAGGAGGTCGAGGAGACCCTCGCCCACACCGAGGCCGCGCTGGCCGTGCTCCCGCAGGAGCCGCCGTCGCTCGACCGCGCGTGGACGCTCGCGATGCGGGCGCGCGCCGCGATGAACGCCGACCTCGACGAGCTCGCCGCGGAGGTCGCCGCGCAGGCCCTGGACGTCGCGCACCGGCTCGACGCCCCCGACGTCGAGGCCGACGTGCTCACCACGATGGCGATCCTCGAGGTCGCGGACGACGACCGGGCCGCGGTGCTGCTCGCCCAGGCCCGGGAGCGCGCCGTCGAGGCGGGCGACATCCTCACCGAGCTCCGCTGCTGGTACAACATCGCGGCGAACCGCTACTACGCGGGTCGCATCGACGAGGCGCTGCGGGTGACGGCCGACGGCCTCGACCGGGCGCGCGCGACCGGGCTCGGCTGGAGCGCGTACGGCGTGGAGCTGCGCCTGTTCCGCGACCTCGTGCGCTACGTGCTCGGTGACCTCACGCCCACCGAGACCACGGGCGAGACCATGCCGGAGGGGTCGGCCCCGCAGCTCTCCTGCGTGCAGCTCTACGCGGCCGTGGCGCGGGGTGACGCCGACGCGCTCGCGCGCGGCACGGCCCTGCGGCGGGACTGGTTCCGGGACGGGCAGATCGCGCTCATCTCCGGTGGCTGCTCGATCGACGCCCTGACGTGGGCGGGGCGCGACGAGGAGGCGGTCGCGCTCGCCGTCGAGCTCGTGGACCACCTGGGTCGCACGTGGAGCGACTACTTCCTGGGCCGCATCTGGATCTCGGCGCTCGCGCTCGCCGCGCTCGCCGACGCCGCGGAGGCGGCACGTCTTCAGGGCGCGGCCGGTGCCGGGCAGGTCGCGGCGCTCGTCGCGCGCGGCGACGAGCTGCTGGAGGCGGCGCGCACGACGGCGGAGCGCGGCCGACCGCGCGGCGGTCGCCTCGGGCCCGAGGGTCGCGCCTGGCTCGCGCGTGCCGCGGCCGAGCACTCGCGGCTCACGGGCGAGGACGACCCGGCGCTGTGGGAGGAGACGACACGCCTCTTCGACTACGGCTACCGGTACGAGGTCGCGCGCTCACGCTTCCGCTGGGCCCAGTCCCTGCTCGGCGCGGGCGACCGCAACGCGGCCGAGATCGAGGCGGCGCAGGCGCTCGAGGAGGCCGAGGCGATGGGTGCGGCCCCGCTCGCCGACGCGGTGCGCGCGCTCGGGCGCCGCGGCCGGCTCGACCTGCCCGGGGTCCGCCGGTCCACGACGGCGGTCCTCACCGAGCGTGAGGAGGAGGTCCTGCTGCTCGTGGCCCAGGGCCTGACCAACCGGCAGATCGGCGAGCGCCTGTTCATCTCCGCGAAGACGGTGAGCGTGCACGTGTCCAACGTCCTGGCCAAGCTCGGCGCGTCCGGGCGGGCCGAGGCCGTCTCGCTCGCGCACCAGCGCGGGCTGCTCGAGGTCTGACGCGCGTGGGTTCCTCGCCCGGCACGCTCGTGCTCGTGCGTCACGGGCAGAGCACGTTCAACGCGGGCGACCGGTTCACCGGTCTCCTGGACGTGCCGCTCTCCGACGTCGGGGTCGCCGAGGCAGGGCGCGCGGCACGGCTGCTCGCCGACGCCGTCGCGCGCGAGCCCGCGCTGGCTCCGCGCCGCGTCACGACGTCCCCGCTCGTGCGCGCCTCGACGACGGCCGCGATCGTCGCCGACGCGCTGCCCGGCCCGCCCCCGCTCGCCGTCGAGTGGCGCCTCGTCGAGCGCCACTACGGCGCCTTCACGGACAAGCCGCGCGACGTCGTCCGCCGCGACTACGGCGAGGCGGCCTACTGGCGCTACCGCCGCTCGTACCTCCACCGACCGCCGCCGCTCGCGGCGGACGACCCCGCGCGCCCGCTCGTCGACGACACGCTGCTGCGCCTGCCCGACGGCGCGCGCGCCGCCCTGCGCCCGGACGCCGAGTCGCTGGCCGACGTCGTCGAGCGGCTGCGCCCCTTCTGGGCCGCGACCCGCACGGCGCTCTCCCGGGGCGAGGCGGTCCTGGTCGTCGGGCACGGCAACTCGCTGCGCGCGCTCTCCGTGCTCGTGGACGACCTCACGCCCGAGGAGGTCCAGGACCTCGACGTGCCCACCGGGCACCCGCTCGTCCACCGCTTCACGGCGGGGCCGGACGCCGCGCTCGTCCCCGAGGTCCGCGGCGGCACCTATCTCGACGCGCACGGCGCCGAGCACGCCATCACGGACCTCCGGGCCCGCGGGGGCACCTGACCAGTCGGTGGCCCCTCACCGCTCCATGAACGTCGGCAGCTCCAGGAGGTCGAGCGCGCAACGCCGCCAGGCATCGCCCTGCGGCCCCTCGCTCCACGGTCTGAGGTCGAGCGTCGTCGAGCCGTCGGGCACACCACGGCCCGCGAGGCACGCGTCGAACAGCCCGACGTCGCCCGAGGGGAGGTCGATGCCGACCGCCTCCACGCGCAGCATGTCGAGCACCGGGTCGTCCACCGGCGTGGGGTAGTCCCGGTCGACCTCCACGAGCCCGGTGGCGTCGTCGTACCGCACCGCGCACGCCAGCTCGTCCGCCTCGTCCGGCCGGAGAGCCTCGCACGTGACGGTCCACTGCGTGTTGGTGCCGTACGACATGACCCCTCGTACCTGGGCAGCGCTCTGCTCGTCCGCGTCCAGCAGGGCCGCGTACACGTCGAGGACGACGGTCGGCCCGTCGACGACCTGCGCGGTGGGGAGCTCCAGCGACGTGGCCCGGCCGCCGCTCTCGTCCGCGATGTCCGCCGTCAGACCGACGAACGTCTGTTTCAGGTCGCCGGCCACGGTGTTGCCGGGCTCGACGCCCACCACCATCGTCCGGCCGCTCTCCGGGTCGACGACGACAGCACGCCCGCCGTCGTCGATCACCGTGCCCGCGGACCGCCCGGCGCGCAGCGCGGCGAGGTCGCCGTCGTCGCCCGCACGGAGCGTGACGTCGGTCGAGAGGTGGCCCAGGTCGTTCACGACGCCGACCTCCACGAGGAACCGGTCGCCGCCGTCCCACGCGGGCAGGCCGAGGTCGAGGACGTACGTGCCGTCGTCGCGCAGGTACGTCGCGGGCTCGGAGACCGCGACGACGCCCGGCGCGACGTCGACGAGCGTGGCCTCCGCCGTGACGACCTCATACCCGGGCGACCCGGTGACGACCTCGCGCGCGAGGTCGCGGAGCCCGTCCGGGCCGCCCGCCGTCACGACGCCCGTGCCGACGAGCCCCAGCGCGACGACGCCCGCGACGCCGGCGAGCGACCGGCGCCGCTGCACGCCGCGGCGGCTGGACCGGAGGACCACGTCGAGGTCGAGCGTCGAGGGCGGGACGGCGTCGTCGGCCGTGCGCCGCAGCCGGGCGAGGAAGTCGTCCTCGGGCGGGGTGGGCGCCGGGCGTCCGTTCGCGGGGCTCATCGGGGTGTCCTTCCGGAGGTCCGGGCGGTCGGGGAGGTCTGGGTCGTCGGGGAGGTCGGGGTCGTCGGCGCGGTCGGGCCGGGAGCGGCGCCGTCGGGCGCGCCGAGCAGCTCCCGGAGACGGGCGAGGCCCCGGGAGGCCGTCGACTTCACGGTGCCGACCGGGATGCCGAGCTCGGCGGCGACCTCGCTCTCGCTGAGGTCGAGCAGGTGCCGCAGCACGACGACGCGGCGCTGCTTCATCGGGAGCGTCAGGAGCGCCCGCACGACCGCGTCGCGGTCGTCGACGTCGCCCGTCCGGTCCCCGGCGGCGGGACGGCCCGGTCGTCGGACACCCTCCGCCTGCGTGAGCTCGTCGGGCCCGGCGAGCACCTCCCGCCGCGTGCGGCGCCACGTGTCGACGCGGAGGTTGGCCAGCACGCGGCGGGCGTAGGCGAGCGGGTCGCGGTCGCGGGCCCGCGTCCACGCGCGGTACGTCCGCTCGAGCGCGTGCTGCGTGAGCTCCTCGGCCCGGTGCCGGTCCCCGCAGAGCAGGTACGCCATGCGGTGCAGGGGGTCGCGGGCGTCGCGCATGAACGCGGAGAACTCCTCGTCGCGCGTGCGCCGGGCGACGAGGTCGATCTCGACCACGGACGAGTCGTCCGGCTCGTCGGCCCCACCGTCCCGGTCGTCGTCCCGGTCAGGGTCGGCTGCGACGTCGAGCAGCAGCTCGAGCCTCCCGGTCCGTCCGACGGGGCCGGCCGAACCTGTCGCCGTCACGTCGCCGCCCCTCGCGGTCCGCGCCCGCCGTCGTGTCGTGGTGTCACGAGCGGTACACGCAGCATCCCCACGCGACGTTCCCTTCTACCCGATTTCACCCCGTCCCCGCGCCCGGCTGGCGCGGCTTGCACTGTTTGACCGGCCTCGTCCTGGTGATACTGGACCATGACCGACGCCCAGGCGATCCACGAGCTCGCGCAGGCGGGGCTCGCCGAGCCGGTGGCGGACGAGTCGTTCGACCGGTTCGCGCGCCTCGTGCGTCGGCAGCTGGGGGTGCCGTCGGCTCTGGTCACGCTGGTCCTCGACGACGAGGCGGTGCTGCCCGGCGCGCTCGGTCTGCCCGAGCCGTACCAGTCCGAGCGCCGCACGCCCCTGAGCCACACGTTCTGCCAGTTCGTCACGAGCGACGCGCGACCGCTCGTGGTCGAGGACGCACGGGTCGTCCCGCACCTCGCCTCGCTCCGCGCGGTCGACGACATCGGCGTCGTGTCCTACGCCGGCTTCCCGATCTTCGACCCGCACGGCAAGGCCGTCGGGTCGCTGTGCGCGTTCGACGGGCGGCCGCGCCCCTGGTCCGACGAGGACCTCGCGACCCTCGCCGACCTCGCGTCCGCGTGCACCTCCGAGCTGCGGCTCCGGCTCGCCCGGGCGCGGGCGAAGCGCATGCAGCGCGTCGCGCTCGCGGCCAACCGGCGGTCCCGCCTCCTGCTGGAGCTCTCCGAGTCGTTCGCCGCCGCGACCTCCGTGCGCGACGTCGCCGAGCGGCTCTCGGCGGTCGGCACGGGGATCGGCGCGCGCTACGCGGGCCTCGCCGTGCTCGACGCGAGCGGCACCCGGCTCGAGTACACGACGCTGGACCACCTGGAGCCTGGCGTCCCGGCATCGTTCCGCCGGATGCGCGTCGACGCGGAGCGGGGCGCGTCGATCGCCGCCCGCACGCGCGAGCCCCTGTTCTTCCACGACCACGCCCAGTACGCCGCGCGGCTGCCCGAGGCCGCGGCCCTCATCGCGTCCGACGACGTCGAGGCCCGCGCGTTCCTGCCCGTGCTCGCGGGTGAACGGCTGCTCGGCGTCGTCACCCTGGCCTGGGAGGCGGCGCGCGAGTTCGACGACGACGCGGTCCAGACGAAGACGGCGATCGCGTCGTACGTCGCGCACGCGCTCGACCGGGTCCGGCTCCTGGAGGAGCGCCACCGCGTCGCGACGACGCTCCAGGCGGCGATGCTCACCGAGCTCCCGTCGGTGCGCAACGCGGAGCTCGCGGCGACCTACGCGTCGGCGACCCGCACCGACCAGGTCGGCGGCGACTGGTACGACGCGGTGGTGCTCGACGACGACGCGTGCGTCCTCATGATCGGCGACGTCACCGGCCACGACATGCGGGCCGCGGCGCAGATGGGCCAGCTCCGCTCCATGCTGCGCACGTTCGCGTGGTGCCAGGACGAGCCGCCCGCCGTCCTGCTCCGGCTCCTGGACCGGGCCAACCGCGGTCTCGCGCTGCACTCCAGCGGGACGGCGGTGGTCGTGCGGCTCGACCGCACCCCGCACGGGTTCGAGGTCACGTGGTCCAACGCCGGGCACCCCGCTCCGCTCGTGCTGCGCGCCGACGGCAGCGTGGAGACCCTCGACGCGCCCGCCGACCTCATGCTCGGCGTGCTGCCGGGGACCACGCGGCACGACCACCGCGCCCACCTCGCGCACGGCGACACGCTCCTCCTCTACACCGACGGCCTCGTCGAGCGGCGCGGCACCTCGTACGCGGAGCGGCTCGCCGCCGTGCGTGCCGCCCTCGCCGAGCACACGGCCACCGCGACGTCCGCGCTCCCCGACGCGCTCGTGCGCCGGCTCGTGTCCGACCAGCGCGACGACGTCGCCCTCCTCGCGCTGCGCGTGCGACACACGGTCGCGCGCCCGCCCGGCCCGGGTCGGCCGTCGGTCCTGACGCGGCAGGTCGAGCACGTGTCGTCGGCGATCGGACCCGCCCGCCGCTGGGTGGACGACGTCCTCGAGAGCTGCGACGTCGCCCCGTCGGTCCGCCGCATCGCCATGCTCCTCACGAGCGAGGTGCTGACCAACGCGGTGCAGCACGGCGCGGCCCCGGTCGAGGCCGAGCTGGAGGTGGGGCACCGCGTCCTGCGCGTCGCGGTGCGGGACGGCTCGGCCATGCTCCCCCGGCTCCGCTCCCCCCGCCCGGACGAGACGGGCGGCCGGGGCGTGCAGTTCCTCGAGCGCTGCGCGTCGCGCTGGGGCGTCGACGCCCTCGACGGCGCCCCGGGCGAGACCGTGTGGTTCGAGCTCGACCTCGACGACTGATCTCCCTCCCCTGTGCCGTGTCGGAGGGCAGCGGTAGCGTGTGTGAGGTGGACCACTCCCCTGGTCCCGTGCGCGTGATCGCAGCATCTCGCGTCCACCCGCAGGCACCCCTCGCGAACGTCGAGACCATCGAGTCCTGAGAGGCAGCACCATGACCGACCTCGCCACCCCCACGAGCCTCCGCCCGGAACCCGCCGCGACCGCCCCCGCTCCCCTGCCCGCGCGCGACGACCTCGACGCGGTCCTCGCCGGCCACCGGCGGGAGCTCACGGGGTACTGCTACCGCATGCTCGGTTCCTCGTTCGAGGCGGAGGACGCCGTGCAGGAGGCGTTCCTGCGCGCGTGGCGCTCGTACGACCGGTTCGAGGGTCGCTCGTCGCTGCGCTCCTGGCTCTACCGCATCGCGACGAACGTGTGCTTCGACGCGCTCGGCGCGCGCAAGCGGCGCGAGCGCCCCATGGGCCTCGGCGGACCGCAGGCGCCGGAGGTCGAGAACCTGGGCCAGGTGCTCCCCGAGGAGACGTGGGTCGAGCCGGTCCCGGACGATCGGGTGCTGCCGCACGACGGCGACCCGGCGCAGGTCGCGGTGGGCCGCGAGACCATCCGGCTCGCGTTCGTCGCCGCGCTCCAGTTCCTGCCGCCCAAGCAGCGCGCGGTGCTCCTGCTGCGCGAGGTGCTGCGCTGGCAGGCGAGCGAGGTCGCGGAGCTGCTCGACACGTCCGTCGCGTCCGTGAACAGCGCGCTCCAGCGAGCACGCGCGACGATGGCGGCGCGGGCCCACTGGGACAGCTCGGGTCTCACGGACGACGCCGAGCCCGCACCGGTCGCGTCGAACGCGGGGCTCGGCGACGAGGAGCGGCTGCTGCTCGAGCGCTACCTCGACGCGTTCGAGCGCTACGACATGGACGCGCTCGTCGCGATCCTCCACGAGGACGCGACGCTGTCCATGCCGCCGTACCCGCTGTGGATGAAGGGGACCGCGGACATCGTCACCTGGATGACGGGACCGGGCTACGAGTGCGAGGGGTCCCGCATGGTGCCGGTGGCCGTGAACGGCACGATCGGGTTCGGCCAGTACCGGCGAGCGGCAGGCGGCGGGCACGAGCCGTGGGCGCTCCAGGTCATCGAGACCGAGGGCGGGCGGGTGACGGCGATCAACGCGTTCCTCGACACGGCCTCGTGGTTTCCGCTGTTCGGCCTCCCCGCGCGCCTCGACGACTGAGAGCGCGCGCGGAGGGACCGTCAGTCGAACGTCTCGAGGAGCGTGCTCCGCTCGGCGTCCGTGAGGTTCGTGGCGACGAGCTTCCCGTGGACGCCGTGGAACCGCTCGCCCACGCGGTCGAGGTCGCCGTCCTCGGTGACGACGAACAGCGCCGACGACCCGGGCGTGACGCCCTCGCGGATGCGGTCGAGCTGGTCCTTGTCGATCCCGACGGCGGCCATCGCCTTCGTCGAGGCGCCGATCGCGGCGCCGGCCGCCGCGCCCAGGACGGGGGCGAAGAAGAGCGAGCCGAGCAGCAGGCCCCAGAACGCGCCCCAGCCGGTGCCGCGCCACTCGTCCTGGTGGCCGTGGCGCGTCGTCGGCTTGGCCGCGCCCTCGGGCCAGGTGACGACGGCGGTGTCGATGATGCGGATCGCGTGCTCCGAGGCAGAGTCGTGCAGGATGCGGGACGCGGTGTCCGCGCCCTCGGGAGAGTCGAACTTCCAGACGGTGAACGTGGCCATGGCGCTTCTCCTTGTCAGCCGAGCAGCTTGGCCTTGGCGGCGGCGAACTCGGCGTCGCTCAGCACGCCCGAGGCGTGGAGCTGACCGAGCCGCTCGAGCTGGCCGAGCAGGTCGTCCTGCGGGGCCGCCGCGGGGGCGGCCGACGCAGGCTGGGCGTACTGGGCGGCGGCCTGCTGGGCCGCCGCCTCGATGCGGGCCTGCTCCTGCGCGGCCTCGGCCTGCTGGGCCTCCCACGACTGCTGAGCACGGTTCGCCTGGTGGCGCTGGACGGCGCCCGCGGTCGCGGACGCGGTGCCCGCGATGACGGCGGTGCGGGCGGCGGTCCCGATGAGCCCGGGACGGCCGAAGCGACGGATGGGCATGTGGTTCTCCTCGTTCGGTGGCGGCGTCGGGTGCGCCGGCGGGCGAGCGGTGGGCGGGCGGCTCAGTCCTCGACGAGCGCGAGGTCGGCGACCTCGTTGACGACCTCGGCCGGGATGCGCTCGCTGAGCAGCACGACGCCGTCGGCCGCGCTGGTCGCGGCGATCACGCCGCGGGCCCACGTGTGCTCGACGACGAGGACGAGGGCCGACGTGCCCGGCGCGAGCCCGGCGGCGACGGCGTCGAGATCCTCCTCGCCCGCGAGGCCGGCGCCCGTGAGCTCGACGTCCGTGATCTCCAGCTCGTCGCCGAGGTCGGTCACCTCGATGACCTCGACGTCGCCGGCGTCGGAGCGCCGGACGACCGCGAGGTCGAGGAGCGTGACGGTGCCCTCGGCGAGCACCTCGAGGACGGAGGCCTGTACCCCCGCGGGGATGCGGTCCGTCGGGAAGGCGACCGCGACGATCTCGACCGGGCCGAAGGTGGACGTTGCCATGGACGGTGCTCCTGAGTCTGCGGTGGACGAGGGACGCGAGAGCCGGGACGCGGGACGGGTCAGCGCGCTGCGCGCTCGGCCTCGTCGCCGTGGACCACGAGCGCCCACAGGACGAACACGTCGAGCACGATGGTGATCAGCGACCACCACGGGGTCACCTGGAGCGTCGTGAACTGGGCGATCGCGTTGAGGACGACCAGGACGATCGCGACCATGCGCGCCCAGCCCTTGCCCGAGAGCAGGGCGAAGCCGGTGAGGATCAGGAGCACCCCGATGACGAGGTGGATCCAGCCCCACGTCGAGACGTCGAGGACGACGATGCCCGCGTCGGTCACACCGACGAGGCTGTTCGGGGAGAAGACGGCGACCAGCCCGCTGATCGCGTTGAAGAAGCCGATCGTCACGAGGACGATCCCCGCGAACCAGACCCAGCCGACCCATGCCGTGACCTGCGACGAGCGTGCCATGCGAGTCCTCCTGGAGAGCCGACCGTGGCCGGAGCGAGACGAGCGGACGAGCGTGCGCGTCGATCGTGGCACCGGTCACCAGGTTCGGCATCCGGAAGCGACGGCGCGCCCGCCGGGCCGCCCCACACCGACGCCGCTAGGTTCAGGGCATGACGACGCCGACCTCCGCCGAGGACCCGTGGTCGGACGTGCCGGACGCCGGCACGCGCCCCGTCCAGCACGACTCCCGCCGCCCGCCGCGCTGGGTCCCGCGCGCGCTCGCGATGGCCGTGGTCGCGGTCTTCGTCGGGATCTTCGCGTGGTACGCGCTGGGCCAGCTCAAGGCGCTCGGGGTCAACATCCTCATCGCGTTCTTCGTCGCGCTCGCCCTGGAGCCCATCGTCGTGTGGCTCGTGCGGCACGGCTGGCGCAGAGGCGCGGCGGCTGCCGTGGCCCTGCTCGGCTCGCTCGTCGCGATCCTCGTCGTCCTCGCGCTCTTCGGGAACCTGTTCGTCCAGCAGCTCGTCCAGCTCGTCCAGTCGCTCCCGGCCCTGTACGCGAGCGTCCAGGACTTCGTCGCGGACCGCTTCGACGTGGTGATCCCGGACTCGGACGACCTCATCAAGCAGGTCATCAACGACTTCGGGGACGACGTCGCCTCGGGCGCGCTCGTCGTCACCACGACCATCGTGGGCGGGATCTTCGCCTCGCTGACGATCATGCTCGTCACCTACTACCTGCTCGCGGCGGGACCCAAGTTCCGCGCGGCCGTGTGCCGCTGGCTCACGCCGAACCGCCAGGAGGAGGTCCTGCGGCTCTGGGAGATCACGCAGGTCAAGGTCTCCGACTTCATCAACTCGCGCATCGTCCTCGCCGCGCTGTCGAGCGTCTTCACGTTCGTGTTCCTGGTCATCATCCAGACGCCCTACGCGCTCCCCCTCGCGGTGTTCACCGGCGTCGTCTCGCAGTTCGTCCCGACGATCGGCACGTACATCGGCGGCGCGCTGCCGGTCGCGGTCGCGCTCACGTCGCAGGGGCTGCCGCAGGCGCTCGGTGTCCTCGCGTTCATCATCGGGTACCAGCAGCTCGAGAACCTCTACTTCTCCCCCAAGGTCTCCGCCCGCGCGCTGGAGATGAACCCGGCGGTGAGCTTCGTCGTCGTGCTCGCCTTCGGCGCGGTGTTCGGTGCGCTGGGCGCCTTCCTCGCGCTACCCATCGCCGCGACGATCCAGGCGGTCGCGAACACGTACCTCCAGCGGCACGAGCTCATCGAGTCGCACATGCTGCACGACCCCGGCTCCGAGGGACACCATCCGCACGGCCGGGGTAAGCGGAGGGACGGCGACGGCGGCACCGCCCGGCGCCGTCGCAAGAACCGCGAGGCCGCCCTGGAGGCCGAGCGCACGGTCGACGAGCGGCGGGCCGAGGGCATCGACTGAGACGGGCCTCCCGCGCGGTCCTCCGCGGTCGACACGTCGTGGGGACGAGGAACGTCGGTCGATCCGGCCGCCGCTCGACGGGACGCGGTCAGAGCGCCGCGACGCCGTCGCCGAGCATCTTGGCGCCGATGACGAGCAGCAGGACGGCCATGATGACCGCGTTGTTGTGGATCATCCACGCCTTGAGCTCGTCGAGCATCGTGGCGGCACGGGATCCCATGAACAGGTAGATGAAGACCGGCGTCGCGACGCCGACGCTCGCGACGAGCGCGAACACGACGGACGCGACCACCTGGGCGTTCGTGTCCGCGGGTGCGGCCGACGCGATCGCCGCCCCGCCCGAGACGACCAGGAGCAGGTTCTTCGGGTTGACCGCGCCGAGCAGGACCGCGAGCCCCGCGGCCTTCACGGGCGTGAACGCGTCGATCGCGGCCATCCACTTCGGCGCCGGCGGCTCGACCCCGGCGCGCGGACGGCCGCGCCACTGCTTGACCGCGAGGAGGAGCAGCAGGACGCCCAGGACGATCTTGAGGATCGCCGCCCACAGCGGCGGGCCCTCGTCGTCGGGCGTGGCGGCCCCGGCCAGCGTCGCGACGAGCAGCGTCACCGCCCCGACCGCGACGAACCACCCGACGAGGAACGCGAAGGCGTTCGCCTTCGCCCGCCCGCTCACGAGCATGAGCACGACCGCGACGATCGGCAGGGGGCTGATGAGCACACCCACCGCGACGGGGAGGGACTGACCGATCGCCGCACCCATGGGCGGCCTCCTTCGTGGTCCGGCCCCGGGACGGGACGGGAGGGACTGCGCGGACTACGGCACCGGTGCCGGGGCGTACGAGCGGGTGAGGTGCCCGACGGCGGTGCGCACCGCCGTCGGGCACCTCACCCGGGGGGACCGCTCAGGCGTTCTCGTCGAAGGCCGCGCGGAGCTTGGCCTCCTCGTCCGCGGAGAGGTTCGTCTGGATGAGCTCGCCGTGGATGCCCTCGGCCTGGAGCGCCTCGTGCACGCGGTCGATCACGGCGCCCGACGTCAGCGCGAACAGCGCCGACGTGCCCGGCGTGACCTTGCTGCGCACGGAGTCGATGAAGTCGTCGTCGATGCCGACGTCGGTCAGGGCACCGGCGATCGCGCCGGACGCCGCGCCGATGGCCGCGCCGAGCAGCGGGACGAAGAAGAGGAGGCCGAACAGCAGGCCCCAGAACGTGCCGCCGAGCGCCCCGACCGCCGTCGTGCTGTTGCCCTGCCGCGTCTTCGGCTTCTTCTTGCCCTCCTCCCAGGACACGATCGCCGCGTCCTGGACCTGGATGAGCTCCTGCTTCTGGAGCGCGAGCAGCGCGTCCTCGGCGCGCTGCGCGCCCTCGGGGGTGTCGAACTTCCACACGGTGAGCGTTGCCACGTCAGACCTCTCGTTCCGGTTCGTACGTTCGGCGGGAGCGCGACGCCGCGCCCCGGGACGCGTCGAACGTATCCCCGGGTGCCGGGTCGCGCGCGGCGAGCATCCGGCCCCGGTCCACACCCCCGTGGGCGCCAGGGCTCCGGATGCAGCCCCGGCCCCACCGTGGTTCTCTTCCCGTGTGTCCGACGCGCCGGCTACCGCCCTCACGACGAGGCGCCTCCTGCGGTCCGTGGTCCCGGCACTCGTCGTCGGGATCGTCAGCGCGCTCACGCTGCTCGCGCTCTCGGAGCTCGCCGGCTGGGTCCAGCACCTGGTGTGGGACCGGCTGCCCGAGGCCTGGGGGGTCACGACGACGCGCACCTGGTGGACGGTCCTCGTGCTCACCCTCACCGGCGTGCTCGTGGGCGCCACCGTCCGCTGGGCACCGGGGCACGCCGGCGTCGACCCGGCCACCACGGAGCTCGTCTCCGCCCCCCTCCCGCTCCGGGCCCTGCCGGGTCTCGCGCTCGCGCTCGTCCTGGGCCTCGCCGGAGGGGTGAGCCTCGGGCCAGAGAACCCGATCATCGCCCTCAACGTCGCGCTCGCCGCGTGGTTCCTGTGCCGGCCGCGGTTCGGCGTCCCGGTCACGGGGGCGGTGGGGCTCGCGATGGCCGGGACCATCGGCGCGATGTTCGCGACGCCGGTCGCCGCCGCGCTCGTGCTCACCGAGAGCTTCGCGGAGCGCGGGGACCGGAGCGCCCCGCTCTTCGACCGGCTGTTCGCCCCCCTGGGGGCCGCCGGGGCGGGCGCCGTCACCATGACGGCGTTCGGCGCCCCGACGTTCGCGATCTCCCTCCCGGACTACCCGGGCCCCGCCCTCGGAGACGTCCTGAGCACCGCGGTGATCGGCACCGTCGCGGCTCTGGTCACGCTCCTCGCGGTGCTCGCGTTCACCCCCGTGCACACTCTCTTCCACCGCTTCCGCAGCCCGGTGCTCGCGCTGGGCGTCGGCGGGCTCGTGCTGGGCCTGCTCGGTGTCGTGGGCGGGCCGCTCACGCTCTTCAAAGGCCTCGAGGAGATGAAGGAGCTCGCCGACGAGGCCGACACCCTCGCCTGGTACGCGATCCTCCTCATGGCCGTCGTCAAGCTCGTCGCGCTCGTCGTCGCCGCGGGCGCCGGCTTCCGCGGGGGCCGCATCTTCCCGGCGGTCTTCGTCGGCGTGGCCCTGGGGCTCTCGGCCTCCGGGCTCGTCCCCGCGGTGCCACCCGCGGTCGCCGTCTCCGCCGGCGTGCTGGGAGCCGTCCTGGTGGTGGCCCGCGACGGCTGGCTCGCCCTGTTCATGGCGGCCGTGACCGTCGGCGACGTCCACCTGCTCCCGGTGCTGTGCGTGGCCGTCCTCCCGCTGTGGCTCGTCGTCCGCTCGATGCCCCCGTTGCGCGTCACGGTCCCCGACGGCAGGCCCGAGTTCGGCGCGCTCGCTCCTGTGCCCACCCCGACCGGTCCGGCCGGCCCCGCGGAGCGCTGAGCGTGACCGACGCCGACGTACCCACCGACGCCGGAGGCGCGGGCACCGACGACGGCCGCCTCCACGGGCGGGCCGGGCGGTCGGGTCTGCTGCGGCGCGCCGGGCGGCCGACCCGCTCGGACGTCGTCTCCGGCATGGTCACGGGTCTGTTCTCCATCCCGGAGGGCATGGCCTACGCCTCGATCGCGGGCTTCAACCCGGTCGCCGGGCTCTACGCCGGTGTCGCACCCGCGATCGTGGGGTCGCTGACCGCCCGGACCGTCCTCATGATCACGACGCTCACGAGCGCGATCGCGCTCACCTCGCAGAGCGTCCTCGCGGCCGCCGGCCTGGACCCCGCGGACCCCGCCAACGTCGCGACCCTCACGATCATGGTCGGCCTCGTCATGCTCGTGCTCGGCGCGCTGCGCCTCGGCGCCGTCATGAGCTTCGTCTCCAACGCCGTCATGGTGGGCTTCTCCACCGGGATCGCCCTCCAGATCATCACGGGCGTCCTCGAGGACGCGACCGGGTACGACCCGCAGGGCCACAACCGGCTCTACCAGCTCGGCGACTGGCTCGTCCACGTCACGTCGTGGGACCTCGCCTCCACGCTCGTCGCGGCCGGGACGATCCTCGTCTGGGCCCTGGCCCGGTCGGTCCGGCGCCTCGTCCCCGTCGCGCTCCTCGTCGCGATGGTCGCCGTCACCGTCGTCGTGGTGGCGGCGGGGATCGACGTGCGCCAGGTCGCCGACATCGCCTCCATCCCGTCCGCGCTCCCCGGCCTGTCGCTCCCCGACGTGTCCGCGGCGCCCGCCCTCGTCGGCGGCGCGGTCGCCGTCGCGCTCGTCGGCCTGGCGCAGGCCGCGTCCATCGCCCCCTCGATGCCCAACCCCGACGGCTCCCGGTCGGACACGAACGCCGACTTCCGCTCGCAGGGGTGGGCGAACGTGGCTGGAGGGCTCTTCCAGGCCCTGCCGAGCGGCGGCTCGATGTCCCGGACGGGCGTCGCGGCCGAGGCGGGCGCACGGACGCGCTGGGCCGGCGTGGTCAGCGGCGTCTTCCTCGCGCTCGTCGTGCTCCTCCTCGGCGGCCTGGCCGAGCTGATCCCGATGCCGGTGATCGGCGGGCTCATCCTCGTCGTGGGCGGCGAGCTCGTCTGGGGGAAGCGGCGGGAGATCCTCCTCGTGCTGCGGACGTCGCCCCTCTCGTCGCTCGCCATGGTCGTCACGTTCCTCGCGACGACGCAGATCCCGCTCCAGCAGGCGATCGTCGTGGGCGCCGTCCTGTCCCTCCTGCTGTACTGCGTCCAGGCAGCACGGCAGTCGCGCCTCGTCCTCCTGACGCGCGCGACGGACGGGCGCTGGCGCGCCTCGCAGGAGCTCCCGGCCCGGCTGCGCTCCGGCGAGGTCACGGTCCTCGACTTCTCGGGGACGTCCTTCTTCGCGGCGCTCCCCCGGATCGAGGGGCAGTTCCCCGACGGCAGCGGTGCCGAGCGCGCCGTCCTCGTCCTGGTGCTGCGGACGCTGCCGGACATCCCCTCCTCCGCCGTCATGGAGCTGCTGCACCGGACCGCCAGGCACCTCGCGGCGCAGGGGAACCGGCTCGTCCTCGTCGGTGTCTCGCCGGCGATGCGCCGGCTCCTCGAACGCACGGGCACCGTGGCCGAGCTCGGCGAGGACGCCGTCGTCGACGCGACCCCGGAGGTCATGGGCGGGCTGGACGACGCGGTGGCCTCCGCCGAGCGGTGGGCGCGTGCCCCGCGCGACGACGCGGGACGCTGATCCCCCTGTTGCGATGCCCCGACCACTGCGGGAGCGTGATGCTGCCGCACGGTCGTGCGGCGTCGTCCTGATCACCCCCGACGGTTGGAGGACCGATGTCGTACACCCCGAAGGACGCCACCCCCGTGACCGCGACCGCCAACCGCGACGCGCGGGAACGGTACGCGCTCGACGACGTGGAGGACTTCGAGACGTCGCGACGGGGAAAGATCGCGGACATCCCCGGGGGGAAGGTCGTCCTCGACGACGGGACGGTGAGCCTGGACCTCGACGCGTTCGCGTTCCTCGACGACGACCACGCCCCGAACCCCGACACGGTCGAGCCGAGCCTCTGGCGCCAGTCCCAGGTGATCCGGGACGCCGGCCTGTACCGGGTGGTGGACGGGCTGTACCAGGTGCGCAACACCGACATCGCGGACGTCACCTTCGTCGAGGGCGACGACGGCGTCGTGGTGGTCGACTGCTCGTCGTCGGTCGAGGCCGCGCGGCAGGCGCTGGCCCTGCTGCGCGAGCACGTCACGGACAAGCCCGTGGTCGCGGTGATCTACACGCACACGCACATCGACCACTACGGCGGGGTCAAGGGCCTCGTGGACGAGGCGGACGTCGCCTCCGGAAAGGTCCCGATCATCGCGCCCGGGACGATCGCGAGCTTCGACAAGTACGCGATCGGCGAGAACGTCGTCGCGGGGAACGCCATGAGCCGGCGTGCCGGGTACGCCTTCGGCAGCCTCCTGGGCCACGGGACGCACCAGACCGTCACGAGCGGGATCGGCATCGGGACCGCGGACGGGCCCACGGTCTCCTACATCTCCCCGACCGACCCGATCACCGAGACCGGGCAGACCCGCACGATCGCGGGCCTCACCTTCGAGTTCCTCTACGCCCCGGACACGGAGGCGCCGGAGGAGATGCACATCTGGATCCCGGAGCTCAAGGCCCTGACGTGCGCGGAGAACGCCAACCACTCGCTGCACAACATCCAGACGCTGCGCGGCGCCCGCACGCGCGACGCCCGCAACTTCGCGCGCTACCTCGACGAGACGCTCGTGCGCTGGGGTGACCAGGTCGAGGTGCACTACGGGCCGCACACGTGGCCGGTGTGGGGCAACGCCGAGGTCGTCGCGTTCCTGGAGTCGCAGCGCGACACCTACAAGTACATCCACGACCAGGCCCTGCGGCTGGCCAACAAGGGGTACACGCCGCTCGAGGCCGCCGAGGTCGTCGCGCTGCCCGACGTGCTCGGCCGCAGGTGGTTCAACCGCGGGTACCACGGCACGCTGCACCACGACGTGCGCGCCGTCTTCACCAAGGAGCTCGGCACGTGGGACGGCGACCCCGTCTCCCTGCACCCGCACACGCCCGTCGACACCGCGAAGCGCTACGTCGACGCGTTCGGGCGCGACGCGATCCTCGCGGCGGGTCGTCGCGCGGTCGAGGCGGGCGACTACCGCTGGGCGGTCCAGGTGCTGCACCACCTCGTGTTCGCGGACCCCGACGACACCGAGGCCAAGGGCCTCCAGGCCGACGCGTACGAGCAGATGGGCTACCAGGCCGAGGGTCCGCAGTGGCGCGGGATCTTCCTCACCGCGGCGCGCGAGCTGCGCGACGGCATCCTGCCGGCGCGGTTCAGCACCGCCAGCCCGGACACGGTCGCCGCCATGCCGATCGACATCCTCTTCGACTACGCCGCCGTGCACGTCGTCGGCGAGAAGGCGGCCGAGGTGGACGTGCGGTTCGACGTCGACTTCACCGACCGCGACGAGACCTGGACCGTCTGGGTCCGCAACGGCGTGCTCCATGCCCGGCCCGGTGCGACGGACCAGGCGCCGCTCACCGTGCGCGCGCCCAAGACGCTGGCCGCCGCCGTGCTCCTCGAGCCCGCCGCAGCGTCCCGGCTCTCCGCGGCGGGCACGGTGACCCTCGACGGCGACGCGTCCGTGCTGGACGTCTACGCGTCGGTCCTGGACGAGTTCGACCCGAACTTCGCCATCGTCACGCCGTAGTCCCGAGCAGACCGCCTTCCGCCTCCACGCGGAGGCGGAAGGCTCCGCGGGGTACGTCCGGCACTCCCCGGGGGAGAAGTGGAGTACGGTCAGAGGGTCGAGTCTGGACCTGGCTCCTCATCCACCGGAGATCCGGAGGCCAGAATGTCCGTAGACGACCATGCCATCGAGCAAGCCCTCGCGCGCGGCGCGCACCAGCAGATCGGCCAGTACCGCCTGGACCTGAGCACCGGCGTGTGGTGGTGGTCGCCCGAGACGTACCGCCTGCACGGCTTCGAACCCGGCGACGTCGTGCCGACGACCACCCTCGTGCTCGCCCACAAGCACCCGGACGACCGCGAGCGGGTCCGGCAGGTCCTCGACGAGGCACGACTCTCCGGCGAGCCGTTCTCGAGCGTGCACCGGATCATGGACGCCCACGGCGGCGAACGCTTCCTCGTCGTCGTCGGCCAGGGCCGACGCGACCGCGAGACGGGCGAGGTCACCGAGCTCGTCGGGTACTTCGTGGACGTGACGCGGACCGTCACCGACAACGCGCAGGAGCGCGCACGGCACGACATCGCCGCCGCCGCGGAGACCCGCGGGACGATCGAGCAGGCCAAGGGCGTCGTCGTCGCCGCCTACGGCGTGCACCCCGACGAGGCGTTCGCCCGCCTCAAGCGCGCGTCCAACAACCGCAACGTGCCGCTGCGCGAGCTCGCCCGGCTCGTCGTGCACGAGGGCGTGCGGGGCGGCCCCGACAGCGTCGAGCACGTCGACGCGCTGCTGCGGTAGCACGGACGGCTGGCCCTCGACCCGTCCGGGCCGGCCGTCGTGATCAGCCCTTGGCCGTGGCCTCGCGGATCCGCTTCTGCTCCTGGCGGCGGTCCCACCAGCGCGTGAGCACGAGCCATCCGAGGAACCACCCGCCGAGCGCGCCGATCAGCCAGACGACGACCGTGACGCCGATCCACGTGGACGCGCCCGAGATCTCGAGCCCGTCCCCGATGAGCGTCGCGACCCACAGGGCGAGGAACGTCGACACGAGGCCGATCCCGCCCAGGATCGCCGAGGCGTACTTGCGCGCCACGTTGAACACGAACGGCGCGAGGATCGCCTGCGCCACCGCGAAGATCAGCACGGCGACGACGAAGCCCGAGGCGTGCACGGTGACGCCGTCGAACAGGGCCGAGGCGACGAGGAGGCCCACGGCGGCGAGGACCACGTTGATCGCAAAGCTCAGCAGGAAGCGGATCATGCGGTAACGGTCCCGCCCCTGGTCAGGTTCCGCAACCGCAGGCGCGGCCTGACCAGGGGACGGGTCAGGCGCGGCCCGCGGTCCGGGATCCGCGCCGCCGGGCGTCGGCCAGCAGCGCGCCGGTACCCGTGAGCAGGATCGCGAGCACCGCGACCGCCCCGACGCTCGCACCGGTCGGCGGGAGGCTGCCCCCGCCGGTGGCGCGGAACGCGTTGGTCACGGTCGCGTCGACCTCGGCGGCGCCGCCCGTCGGGACGGTGAACGCGTCGGACGTCGGCGTCGTGTCGTCAGGGTCGACGGTCACGTCGGTCCCCGCGACGGCGAGCGTCACGGCCTCGGCGTCGCCCGCGTCGGTCTCGGCGAGCGTGCACTCGGACCCCTGCGGGACCAGCTCGTAGACGGCGGTCCAGTCGTCGTCGGCCGAGAGCGTGCGCTCGGCGCCGCCGGGGACCACGACGTCCGTCGTGACGCCGTCGACGTCCCACGTGCACGCGAGCGTGACGACGAACTCGTCGCCGCGGTGCTGCGACGCGCCCGGCCCGGCGAGCCTCTTCGTCACGACGACCTGCCCGACGTCGAACGTGTTCGTCACCGTCACCTGGGCGGGGTCAGGACCGATGGTGGCCGCACCGGGCTCGCCGCCCTCGACCGACGCGGAGATCGTCGTCGAGGCGGCCCCGCCCGTCGCCGTCTCCGTGACGACGCACTCCGCGCCGACGGGCAGGCCGTCGTAGACGGCGACCTCGCCCCCGGAGATCGTGCGCTCGGCGCCACCAGGCACCTCGATGGCCTCGCCCAGGAACGTGCAGGCGGCGCTCACGGTGAACGGCCCGGAGCCGAACGCCTCGGCGCCGTCGCCGGCCACGACCTTGGTGACCTCGATCGACCCGGCGTCGTAGGTGTTGGTCACGGTGACCACCTGCGCGGGTGCCGGGAGCACGCGCTCCTCGACCTGGACCGGGTTCGGCTCGACCGTGACCGCCGTCGCCCCGCCGGTCTCCGTCTCGGTGACGGTGCACACCGCCCCCACGGGGAGGCCGAAGTACACGCCCGGCAGGCCCGGACCGAATGGCCGCACGGCACCGCCCGGGACCTCGATCTCGGCGCCCTGGAACGTGCAGGAGACCGACGCCCGGTACGGGATGCCCTCGAGCGGGAACTGCGCGTAGAACTCCTCGAGCTGCGCGATGAGGGCGGCGAGCTCCTCGGGCGTGACCGGCTCGGCGGGCAGCTCGGGCAGCGGCGGGATGTCCGGCATCGACGGCGCGAAGCCCGCGGCGTCGCCGTCCACGACCTTCTCCACGAGGAGCGGGGCGGTGTGGAACGCGTTGGTCACCGTGACGGTCACGGTGGTCGGCGACCCGTCCTCGGCGGCGGGCGGCACGACGACGTCGACCGACGTACCGGCCACCGGCTCGCCACCGTCGACGCTCACCGTGACCTCGGTGGCCCCGAAGTCGTCGGTCTCGGTGACCGTGCACTGCGACCCGACCGGAAGCTCCTCGTACACCGCCGGCTGGCCCGGCACGAACGTCCGCACCGCGCCGCCCGGGACGAGGATCTCGACGTCCTCGTAGGTGCACTCGAGCGTCACCTCGAACGGTCCCGGGCCGTAGAGGGCGCCGAGCCCGTCGAGCTCCTTGTCGACCTCGATCGCGCCGACGTCGAACGTGTTGGTGATGACGACGTTCGCGACGTCGCCGCTGCCGACCGTGACGGTCTCGGGGACGACGACGGACCCCGTGGCACCGGCGTCGTCGACCTCCTCGACCTCGCACACCGCGCCCGTCGGCAGGTTCGCGATCTGCGCGTCGAGCGGCCCCGCCCCGCCGAGCACGACGGTGCCGTCGTAGACCGTGCGCGGAGCGCCCGGCCCGTCGCCGTCGTCGTCGTACGTGCAGACGACCGTGACGGTGAACGGGCCGCTCCCGTACGCGGGGCCACCCTCGCCGTCGACCACCTTCTGGAGACCGATCGCCCCCACGTCGTACGTGTTGGTCAGCGTGACGTCGTTCGTGCTCGCGCCGAGCACGTCGGGCGTGAGGGTGACGTCCGTCGTCGGGCCGTCGGTCGTCACGGGGTGGCCCGGGAGGCCCTGGTCGACGGTGATCGTCACCGACGACGCGTTGCCCGTGCCCGACTCGGTGACGGTGCAGACGGAGCCGACCGGCAGGCCGGTGAGCTCGATCGTCTCCCCGTCCTCGATCGGGATGGCGGTCATCGGGTTCTCGGCGTCGTAGCCCTCGGCGTAGACGTCCTCGCCCAGGAACGTGCACGCGACGTCGACCGCGAACGGGCCGAACGGCACCGGGTTCCCGTCCTGGTCCACCGCGTCGGTGACGACCTCCTTCGAGATCTCGATGCTCGACAGCGCGTAGATGTTGGTCGCGGTGATCGAGACGGGGTCCTCCGGGTCCTCGCTGTCGATCGTCACCGTGCCGACGATCAGCTCGGTCTCCCCGTTGGTCCCGTCCTCGGTGATGGTGCACTCGGCGCCGTACGGGAGGTTCGGCACGACCGTCGGCGTCCCGGGGACGACGGTGATCGGGATCGGGTCCAGCGGCGTCTCGAGCCACGACCCGACGGCCGAGGTGCACTGCACGAACATCGAGAACGAGTCGGGCGCGTACGGGGCCCCCTCGCCGGTGACGATCTTGTTCACCTCGAGCGGCCCGGACGCCGTCGCGACGCCCACCTTCTGGCCCTCGGTCGGCAGGAGGCTGTGCATGGTGCCGTCCGACCGCTGGTAGGCCGCGGACACCGCGGCGGAGTTCCACGCGATCGACCGGTCACCCGCCTCGGGGACCTCCGGCGGCGTCGTCGACGTCGCCTCGATCGCCACGAACTCGCCCGGCTCGAACGGCTCGTCCTCGGGGAACGTGAGGACGAACTTGATCGCGGTGATCTCCTCGAAGACCGACGCCGGCAGACCCGGCACGAACGGCGCCCACCCGGTCGCGGGGTCCGTCGGGCAGATCGGCTCGTCGAGCGGGTCCTCGATGTCGTCGCCGCAGAGGTCGTCCGCTGTGGTGTAGGAGAACTGCACCTGCGTCCCCGGGGGCGCGTTCACAAGGGTCGGTGGGGGGTCGGCCGTGAGGACGGGCGCCCAGGCCGACCCGCGCGGCGACGTGTCGTACGAGCCCGTGTCGCCCGGGGTCGGGAACCTGTCGTACCCCACGACCTTGGTGAACGGGTTGTTGCCGACGTTGTCGATGCGCACGCGCCAGGTCTCGTCGTGCCCGGGGGCGATGACGGGGACGCACGGGTAGGAGTAGAAGCCGGCGGCGTTGGGCTGGCACACGACGGGCGCGCCCGTGTAGTCCGGGTCCACGAAGACGTCGAGCTCGTCGTCGTCCGTCGCCTTGACGAACTTCGACTGGGCGATGACGGCGGTCTCCGTGGGACGCACGTCGGCGTCCGCCTCGCACGCACCCGTCGCCTCGTCCAGCCGCGTCACGCACTCGTCCCAGGGCCGGTCGCCGATCACGCCGGCCGTGTTGGCGACGAGCGTGTTCGGCGCGATCCCGACGCGGAACTTCACGAGCACCGTGATCGTGTAGGTCTGGTTCGGCTCCAGCACCGAGCCGTCCGGGAACGAGAACCGCAGGCTCTCGATGTTCCCGGCCTGGTCGACCGTGACCTGCGCCGCGTCGGTCGGCAGGTCCGGCGTCGTCGGGTCGGGGTCCGCCCCGCTCAGCGCGTACACGAACGGCTCGGCCGCGTCGGCCAGCGTGAGCTGCGGGCCCAGCGCGTCCGCGGGCATGGGGTCGTCGACCACGACGGGGTCGACGATCGGCCGGTCGCCCGTGTTCGTGATCGCGATGTTCATCGGGATCACCGCGTTCGGCGGCTTGAGGCTGCCGGACACCACGCCGTCGAAGTTCTTGACGATCTGCACCCCGTTCGTGGCGTGCTCATAGAGGATCGACGCGTCCGCCGAGCCGTCGGCGCTCACCGGGACCAGCTCGCCGGTCCCGGGGTCGACGACGAGGTCGGCCCCCGTCGTGGTGCCCTGCACCGAGTTGCTCGCGACACCCGGGGCCGTCTCGCCGGGACCGGGCGGGTTGGCTGCGAGGTCCGGGAGCACGGGTCCCCCGGAGCGCATCTCCTCGCGCCGCTCCACGGACATCGGGACGGTCTGCACCGGGGTCGCCGGGTTCTCCCAGATCGAGCCGTCGGTGCGGCTGAAGGTGAACCGCAGGCCCTGCACGTCGGCCGGGTCGACGGTGTCCGGGAGCGCGAAGAAGGCCTGCTCCTGGCCGAGCACCCAGGCACCGCCGGTCACGGTCACCGGGTCGGGTGAGCCGGGGTCGCCGGAGAACGTACCGCCGACGAACGCGTCGACCCGCACCTGCTGGATCGGCGCGACGAGGCTCGCCCCCGCGAACCCGACGAAGTCGTACTGGTTCCAGAACTGGGGGTCGTCGTCGGTGAGCACCATCTCGACGCTGCGCGACGGGCCGAGCGGCTGACCGGAGATCGTCATCGTCACCGGCCCCGTCCCGGGCTCGACGATCGTGCCCGGGCTGAACGACTTGCCCACCGCGATGTCGATGGCCGCGTCCTGCAGCTCCATCGTGGCGTCGTCGTACGCGTGCCGGTCGTCCTGGCCCGGGACGCCGCCCGGGTCCGTGATCGTGGCGACGGCGCCGTTCGGCACCGGGCTGTAGTCCGCGACGGTCACGGGATCATCCGTGTACCGGTCGAGCTCGCGGAGCTGGAGCGTGAGGTCGAGCGTCCCGCTCGCCGCGGGCTCGACGAGGCCGTCGAACTCGACGACCACGCCCACGACCCCGGCGAGCTCTCCGACCGTCAGCGCCTCGGCCTCGGCCTGCGTGAACGTGCCGACCTCCCCCGCCTCGTTCGTCAGCAGGACGGTCGTGCTCGTCGCGCCCGCGGGTGGGGTGATGCTGATCGCCCGCAGGGTGAACGCGTCGAAGGGCTTCGTCCCCGCGGCGGTCTGGACGTCGTTCGAGTCGACCGCTCCCGGCTCGACGATGCGGAGCTGGTCCACCTTCGCGGCGGACGCGTTCGTCGCCGTGACCACCACGTCCGTCGTCGGGTAGAACTCGGCCGGGGTGCCGGTCGGAGGGACCGAGATGGGCCCGCCCGTCCAGTCCTTCGCGACGGTCACGTTGAGCGGCTGGTCGATGATGAGGACGTCGTCGTCGTCGATGTCCGTGTAGTCGGTGCCGTCGAACGTGCCCGTCGCCCGCGCGGTGTCGTTGACCAGGCCGGCGTCGGCCGTGTTGTACAGGGTCCCGTTGGTCGAGCCGAGCACGGGCGCCGAGGGGTCGGAGCGCTTGTAGTCCCGGACCTCGAACGTGAGGTCGAGGTGGCGCCCGTCCGCCAGCGTCGAGCGAGCGACCCCGTCGCCCGGCTGCGGGGCGAGCGGGTCGCTCGTGCCACGGTCCGGGCTCTCCGTGTAGACGAGCCGGACGGACGTCGTGGACGCCTGCTCGTCCGCCGTGAGGTCGACAGCGGGCATGCCGCCCGCACAGGGCGTCGCCGTCGTGCACGTGGCGTTCGTCGCCTGGGTCCAGGTCGTGCCGTCGTACAGCTCGACCCCGACGATCGCGTCGTAGGTGATGAGCGGGTCGGTCGAGCCGTCGATCGCCTCGATGCGGACGAGGTCGAACGCGTCGTAGAACGAGTCGGCCACGGCCGTCGTCTCCGGGTCGGCGATGTCCGAGATCACCATCGGGTCGACGCCGGAGAACCCGTTGGTCGACCACGTGATCTGCGCGGTCACCTGGTCGTCCGAGCGCGCGAGGACGCTCACCGGGGCATCGCCGAGGAACGACTTCTCGATGAAGTCGAGGTCGCCCGTGCCGTCGACGGGGTACGGGTCGACCGACGCGCACCCCTCGGCGGGCTCGGTCGGGGACACCGCGCCCGACGACGCGCTGGAGCCGCCGCAGTTCGTGAGCGGCTCGTCCCAGCCGGAGGGTCCGGTGAAGTCCGCGACGAAGTTCGGCTGGAAGCTCGTCCCCGGCGGGAAGCCGCCGCTCGTCGAGTCGTACACGAACTGCACGCCCTGCGCGTCCTCGGGCAGGTCGCAGCTCACGGTCGCGGCACCGGCGACCGGGCTGCCGCAGTCCGGGGCCTCGACCCACGCGGTCCCGTTCCAGTAGTTGACCGTGAGCGTCGATCCGGCCGGGACGTCGGTGGAGCGCACCGACGACGCCTCGAAGTGGTCCCAGAAGTCACCGGGGTTCGCGGGGTCGGTCGGGTCCTGGACGACCACCTGGTCCGCGTTCGTCGTCGAACCGTCGGGACCGAACGGGAGGAGCGTCGTCGGGAGCTGGACGATGACGCTCTGCCCGGGGATCGCGGGGATCTCCGAGGGCGAGATCAGCTTGTCCGTCTGCGTCGCGAGCCGGTCGACGAGCGTCACCAGGTTCGCGGTGGAGTCGGCCGGGTCCGCGCTCGGCACCGTCGCCTCGACGGTGTTGGGGTGCGTGACGTCGTCGACCTCCTGGTCGGGGTCCGTGTCGGCCGTGAACGGGATCGACGCCGCCGCGCCGTTGGGCAGGTCGCCCGTGAAGACGACCGTGAAGCCGACGACGACGCAGTCGTCGGGCGGGTTGGGCAGCGTGTTGGGCGCGGAGGCGTCGACCTCGGGCGTCGAGCCGTCGGCGCACGTGAACGTCACGCTCGCGCCGGTCGCCCCGATCGGCCACTGCACGCCCGTGCCGTCGCCCGTGGGTCCGAACCCGGTGAAGGTCAGCGGGTCGTCGCCCTCGAACGGGCTGGGGGTGCCGGGCGCGGGCTCGGTGATGGTCAGCGTGTCGACGGCCGTGCCCGTGTTCGTCGCGCCCAGGGTCACCGTCGTCGGGTCGCCCGCGCTCACCGTCGCGGGGTCGAAGCTCTTCGAGGCGGTCACGCTGTTGTTCGGCGGCGTGACGACGTACGTGTCGTCCGCCGTCGTGGGATCGGACTCGCCCTGGGGGTGGGTGACGTACGACGACGTGTCGTTGGTGATCGTCGTGGGGTCGGTGAGGCCCTCGACCGCGTCGCTCTGCTGGACGTTCACCGGGATGCTCGCCGTGGCGCCCGGCTGGATGTCCCCGCTGAACGTGTACCGCACGCCCTGGACCGTCGCGGGGTCCACGCTGTCGTCGAGCGGCTCCCACGAGTCCCCGTCCCAGTACTCCTCGGTGACCGTGGTCGCGTTCGGCGGCAGCGTGACGTCGCCCGTGCTCACGTACTCGAGGTAGGTGAACGGGTTCGGGTCCGCGGTCGGGTCGACCGGGTCCTGGATCACGAGCGTGTCGACCGGGTCGTTCGACGTGTTCGTCGCGCCGATCGTCATGGTCGCGGGCGTGCCCGGGGCCGCGAGCGCCCCCTCGGGCGCGATCGTCTTCGTCGTCTCGGAGTCCAGGACGAGCTCGACCTCGGGCGTGATCGACTCGTCGGCGGTGTTCTGCGGGGCGTTGTCCGCGACCACGGACGCCGTGTTCGTGATCGGCACGCCGTCGGCGCTGAACGGCAGGTCGGGGTCGATCTGGACGGTGATGTCGATCGTCGCCTGCTGGCCGTTGGTGAACGTCGGCCAGGTGGCCGTGACGACGTCGCCGTCGGTGTCGACCGTGAGGTCGCCCGTGGTCCCGCTCGGCTGGCTGATGATCTCGGCCGAGACGAGCTGGAGCCCGTCCGGCAGGTCGTCGGTGAACACCGTGTTCTGGCACGCGGTGCTCGGGTCGGAGCACGAGATCTGCACCTCGTACGTGACGATCTGCCCCGGGCTGTACGGGCCGGGGGTCGTCGCCTCCTTGCTGATGCTCCACGTGGCGGCCGAGGCCGGCACGGCGGGCACGAGGACCAGCGGCAGCGCGAGGAGGAACGTCCCGAGTGCCGCCCAGGCACGGCGCAGGCGTCTCGAACGTCGCGCGGCCCGTGCTCGCGTCCCCCGTGTCGTCTGCGTCGTCCGCCCGTTCGCCATGCCGTCGCCCTCCGGTCACGCTCGGCCCCGCGGCGCGTGTCCACGCACGCCCGCCGTCACGACCCTGACACAGCGCCTCCTGTTCGTCGCGGCGAACGAGACGGCCGTCCCGGTCCGGGCACGACGACGCCCGCACCACCGCCCCTCGGGCCGCGGCGCGGGCGTCGGCCGGCTCAGGGAGTGACGATCGCGAAGTCCGGGTCGCCCGGGTCGAGCACGGCGGTCAGGCGCGCGAGCACGCCCGCGTCGCCCGTGACCTCGATCCCCGCCGCCGCGAGGGCGTCCGGCGTGGCAGCGCCCGTGGCGAGCACCGGGAGCGCCGTGCTCGTGGCCGTCAGCGTCGCGTCCGCGTCGCCCCGCTGCGGCGCGGCGCTGTACGAGAGGACGCCGTTGCGCAGCCACAGCCGGTAGCGCTCGCCCGAGTCCGTGAGCACGACGTCGACCGACAGGTCCTCGTCCCACGCGCGCGGACCGTCGACCTGCACCGCGAGCGCGTCGAACAGGAGCGTCGGCGTGAGCGCGGCGAGGATGTCGGGGGCGGACGTCGCCGTCGGGGTGCCGAACGGGCCGTCGCGCAGCTCCGTCGCCCCGGACAGGAAGAAGCTGCGCCAGGTGCCGTTCTCCGCGCCGTAGCCGAGCTGCTCGTAGGTGTCGGCCAGCAGCTCGCGCGCGGCGGCGTGGTCGGGCTGGGCGAACACCACGTGGTTGAGCAGCTCGGCGACCCAGCGGTAGTCACCGGCGTCGAACGCCGACTGCGCCGTCGCGACGACGGCGTCCGCCCCGCCACCGAGCTCGACGTAGCGGCGGGCCCGCTCGACCGGCGGGTGCTCCCACAGGTGGGCCGGGTTGCCGTCGAACCAGCCCATGTAGCGCTGGTAGATCGCCTTGACGTTGTGGCTCACGGAGCCGTAGTAGCCGCGGGCGTGCCACGCGTTCTCGAGCGCGGGGGGCAGCGCGATCTGCTCCGCGATCTCCGGACCGGTGAACCCTCGGTTGAGCAGGCGCAGCGTCTGGTCGTGCAGGTAGCCGTAGAGGTCGCGCTGGAGCGAGAGGTACTCGACGATCCGCTCGGTGCCCCAGGTCGGCCAGTGGTGCGACGCGAACACGACCTCGGCCTCACCGGCGAACAGGTCGATCGACTCCGTCAGGTAGCGCGACCACACGTGCGGGTCGCGGACCACGGCCCCGCGCAACGTCAGCAGGTTGTGCAGCGTGTGGGTCGCGTCCTCGGCCGCGCACAGCGCCTTGTGGTCCGGGAACCAGACGAGCATCTCCGACGGTGCCTCGGTGTCCGGCGCCATCTGGAAGACCATGCGGACGCCGTCGACCGTCTCCTCCTGGCCGGTGGTCGTGACGAACAGGGTCGGCGGGATGAGCGTGACCGTCCCGGTCGACGTCGTCTGCCCGAGCCCGGCACCCACCTGGCCCTGCGGCCCGCGGGCGAGCGCGGCGCCGTACATGTACCCCGCGCGGCGCGCCATCGCGGTGCCCGCGTAGACGTTCTCCGCGATCGCGTGCTCCGTGAAGCCCTCGGGGGCGACGACGGGCACGCGGCCTGCGTCGACGTCCTCCTGGGTCGTGACGCCCTTGACCCCGCCGAAGTGGTCGACGTGCGAGTGGGTGTAGATGATCCCCGTGACCGGGCGGTCGCCGCGGTGCTCGCGGTAGAGCGCGAGGGCGGCGGCGGCCGTCTCGGTCGAGATCAGCGGGTCGAGGACGATCACGCCGGTCGTGCCCTCGATGAACGTCACGTTGGAGAGGTCGAACCCGCGCACCTGGTAGATGCCGCCGGTGACCTCGAACAGCCCCTGCTCGGCCACGAGCTGCGACTGCCGCCACAGGCTGGGGTTCACGGTGTCCGGGGCGTCGCCCTGGAGGAACGCGTAGGTGTCGTTGTCCCAGACGACGCGGCCGTCGTCCGCCGTCACCGCGCTCGGCTCGCGCCGGGCCACCAGGCCGCGCGTCGCGTCGTCGAAGTCCCGGGCGTCGGAGAAGGGAAGCGTCTGGAGAAGAGCAGAGTTCTGCGCGACGATCGCGGGCGTCGCTGGCTTCGGAGTCGACATGGTCGGAGCCTTGCATCGCCCTGGAGGAACCGCACCCGGAGCCCCAGGATCTGCCCGGCGGGTCGGGACGCCCGCCCCTGGGGCCTGGGACGCCGCCCGGTCGAGCCTGCGGGGACCGCTGCGGCACGTGGCGGGCCCGGCCGCGGGATGAGCGGCCCGAACGGAAGGTCGTCCCATGCAGGACAGCTCGCTCACCGCCCCGTCGCCGCTCGCCGGCGACCCGACCCGCCGCTCGCGCGGCACGACGCCCCGCGCGTGGGCCTGGACCGGCGTCGTCGCCGGGGTCCTGGGCCTGGTCTCGATCCAGTCCTCGATGGCGCTCGGCGTGAACTGGGAGGAGACCGCGGGCGACGCCGACGCGATCGTCGCCGACCTCGCGGGCCGCACGGGAACCCAGATCGTGTTCCACACCGCGACGATCGCGTGCGCGCTGCTCGTGCTCGTGTTCGCCGCGGGCCTCAAGCGCCGGCTCGACGCGCAGGCGCCCGCCGGTTCGCTCCTGCCGACCGTCGCGGGCTGGGGCCTCGTGCTCGTCTCGGTCGCCGGGCTGCTCGGTTCGGGCCTGGACACGCAGTTCCTCTTCGGCCTCGGCGACACGGCGCTCATCGTCCCCGAGTCGGGCGCGTTCTACAGCGACTGGGTCGCGACGATCCCCTGGCTGTGGGTCGGCGCGGGCGTCGCGGGCGTCGCGCTCGGCGTCGCCGCCCTGCGGCACGCGGCCGCGCCGCGCTGGATCGGCGTCGTCGGGTTCGTGCTCGGCGGGCTCGCGCTCCTCACGGGCGTGTCGCCGCTGCAGTACATGGCGGGCTTCGTCGGGCCGATCTGGCTCCTCGTCACCGCGCTCGGCTTCGCGCTCGGGGACCGGCGCTGAGCGCGACGCGCGAGATCGGCAGCACGCGGCGAGATCGGCACGTCCGGTCGAGGTCGGCGGTCCGGACCGCCGACCTCGGCACGGACCGCCGATCTCGCCGTCGGCCGCGGCCGGGTGATCTCCCGCCGGGGCCCTTCTCGCCGCGCGTGCCGCGGCCCTACCGTGGGCCCGTGGCCGACCCCGGGCCCGGCCGCGCCGGGATGCCCCGCACGGGCTGGACGATCGGCGTCCTCGCCTGGGTGCTCGGCGTGTCCGCGCTCGCGCTCCAGCTCACGTCCGGGGTGCCGCTGCTGCTGGGCGACCTGCTGTTCGTCGTCGTCGACGCGACCGTCGCCCTCGTCTACGGGACCGTCGCCGCCGTGATCCTCGTGCGGCGGCCGCACGTCGTCGGGTGGCTCGTCGCGCTCGCCGGCATCGGCGGCGGGGTCGCCGCCCTGGGCGGCGCGTGGCGCAGCTACGCGTCGACCCACCCCGGCCTGCCGCCGCTGACGCCGCTCGCGGACGCCTACGGGTGGGCGTGGGTCCCCGGGACGGTCGGGCTGTTCGTCCTCGTCCCGTGGTTCGTGCGCGGCGGGCGGCTCGGCGCGGGCGCGTGGTGCGGCGTCGCGGGCGGCGTCGCGTCCATCGCGTTCTTCTTCCTCGCCCCCACGGACGACCCGCGCCCCGCGATCGTCGGCGTCGTCGTCATGGGGCTCGTCACGGCCACCGCCACCGCGTGGCGCTGGCGCCGCGGGCCGGTCGAGGAACGCCGCGGCCTGGGTCTGCTCGCGCTCGGGACCGCGCTCATGGCGTTGTCGTTCCTCCCGCTGCTCGGCACGTGGGCCAGCCCCGACGCGCTCCTCGCGCTCCCCCTCACGCACCTCGCGTGCCAGGCGCTGTTCCCTGCCGCGATCCTCGTGTGCGTGCTGCGCAACCGGCTGTGGGGAATCGACCTCGTGCTCTCGCGCGCGACCGTCGCCGCGATGCTGGCCGTGGGCCTCGCCGTCGTCTACGCCGTGGTCGTCGTGCTCTCGACGACGGTCGTCGACGGCCCCGCCGCACAGGTCCTCGCCGCGGTCGGCGTGGCGCTCGCCGTGCAGCCCCTGCACGCGTGGCTGCGGCACCGGGTCCGCACGCTCGTCTACGGGGAGGGCAACGACCCGGGCCGCGCCGCGCTGAGCGTCGGCAGGCACCTGTCGTCGGCGTCGACCGCCGACGACCTCGTCGTCAGCCTCGCCGTCGGCGTGCGCGAGGCGCTGCGCCTCGAGAGCGTGACGATCGAGCGCGCCCCGGACCACCCGACGGAGTCCGGCGCCGTCGAGGACCTGCCCGGCCTGGCCTGGGCCGGGCCGACGTCCCGCGCGACCGGGCAGACGGCTTCGCTCCCCGTGACGCACGGCGGGCGGGTGCTCGGCCGCGTCCACGTCGTCGCCCGGGCCGGTGAGCGGCTCGACGCGCGCACCCGGGACGCGCTCGACCAGCTCCTGCCCGTGCTCGGCGCCGGACTGGCGCTCGCCCAGGGCGCGCGCGAGCTCGAGGAGGCGCGCGACGCGACGACCCGCGCCCGTCTCGCCGAGCGGCGCGTGAT
Organism: Cellulosimicrobium sp. I38E; assembly: GCF_001647255.1. Classification (NCBI taxonomy): domain Bacteria; kingdom Bacillati; phylum Actinomycetota; class Actinomycetes; order Micrococcales; family Promicromonosporaceae; genus Cellulosimicrobium; species Cellulosimicrobium sp. I38E. The sequence continues at coordinate 73,454 of NZ_LUAZ01000039.1, read as the reverse complement.
CCGCCGGGAGCTGCACGACGGCGTCGGGCCGTGGCTCGTCGGCCTGCGCCTGGGCCTGCAGGGGGCGCGGAACACGATCGAGACCGACCCGGCCGCTGCCGCCGCCGTGCTCGACGTGCTCGGCGCCGAGGTGGCGCAGCGCGTCGAGGACGTCCGCGCGCTCTCCCGCAGCCTCCTGCCGCCGTCGCTCGACGAGCACGGGCTGGAGGTCGCGCTCGGGGAGCTCGCGGGCCGTCAGGCGCTCGGCGGGTTCGTCGTGGACGTGCGCTGCGACCCGTGCGACGGCCTCGACCCGCGCGTCGCCGCGGCCGCCTATGCGATCGCGAGCGAGAGCGTCGTCAACGCGGCGCGGCACTCCGGCGCCGGGGAGTGCCGCCTGACCGTCCGGCTCGGCGACCGCTGCGTCGTCGTCACGTGCGAGGACGACGGGCGCGGCATCGCGCCCGACGCGACCCGCGGCGTCGGCTCCCGGTCGCTGCGCGAGCGCGCCGACGAGCTCGGCGGGCGGCTCGAGGTCACCGCCGTGCGGGCAGACGGCGAGCGCCCGGGCACGCGCGTGCGCGCGACCCTCCCGCTCGTCCCGGCCGGAGCGCTCGCGCGGGAGGGCGCGTCGTGATCCGGGTCGCGGTCGTGGACGACCATCCCGTGTTCCGGCTCGGGATGGCGGCGCTGCTGGACTCGTTCGACGGCGTCGGCGTCGTCGGGCAGGCGGCGTCCGCCGCCGAGGCGCGCACCCTGCTCGGGCTGGACCCGGGCGCGGAGACCGCGCCCGGGGCGATGCCCGACGTCGTGCTCATGGACCTCGACCTCGGGGACGGTTCGGGCGTGGACGTGACGCGCGACCTCGTGCGGGCCGACCCGGCCGCGCGCGTGCTCGTCGTGACGATGCACGAGGACGACGACGCCGTCGTCGCGGCCGTCCGCGCCGGGGCGCGCGGGTTCCTCGTGAAGTCCGCGAGCCCCGCCGAGGTCGAGCGCGCCGTCCGCGCGGTGGCCGACGGCGCGATGATCCTCTCCCCGCCCGTCGCCGACCGGGCCATGGCGTACGTCGTGGGCGGCCGCAGCGCCGCGCGCGTGCCGTTCCCGCAGCTCACCGACCGCGAGCGCGAGGTGCTCGACCTCGTCGCCGCCGGGCTCGACAACGCCTCCATCTCGCGCCGCCTCGTGCTCAGCCCCAAGACCGTGCGCAACCACGTCGCGAACGTGCTCGCCAAGCTCGCGGTCCGCGACCGCTCCGCCGCGATCGTCCGGGCCCGCGAGGAGGGCCTCGGCGCCACGAGGTAGAACCGTGGCCCCGCGAGGTAGAGCCCTGGTCCCGCGAAGTAGAGGCGTGGTCGCACGAAGGAGAACCGCAGTTCCGGGGCCCGGCACGCTCAGGCGTCGTCGTCCTGGATGACCGACAGCACGTTGCCCGCCGGGTCGGTGAACCACGCGATGAGCGGGCCGCCGCCGCGGAAGACGAAGTCGTCGTCGGTCTCGACCGGCGTCCCCGCGTACCGCTCGAACGCGACGCCGCGCTCGCGCAGGGCCGCGACGGTGCCGGGGACGTCGTCGACCGGGAAGTTGAGGACGGTGAACGACGCCGGCTCGTGCGCGTCACCCTTGGGGTAGACGAGCACGCCTGAGTCGCCGGGCACCCGGATCCACAGCAGGTCCTCGCCCTCGACCGTGAGCCCGAGCAGGTCGCCGTAGAAGTGCCGCGCCGCCTCGACGTCGTCGACCGAGAACCCGCTGAACGCCTTGCCGAGCATGTCTCCTCCTGGGGTCGCGCGGGCCGGCGGCCCGCTCTCCCCAGGGTCGACCGGCGCGGGCGCGCGCGCTCATCGGTCGAAGACCGCGGTCAGGACTCGCGACGCAGGTGCAGCAGCGGGAACGGGCGGCCCTCGTCGTCCGTCGCGGACCGCCCCGTGACCTCGAACCCCTGCGCGCGGTAGAAGCCCAGCGCGGCCGGGTTCTGCTCGTTGACGTCCAGCTCGAGCACCGGGTGGTCCCGTGCGACGTGGGCCAGCAGCGCGCGGCCGACCCCCTGCCCGTGGAGGTCCGGGTCGACGAACAGCATCTCGACGCGGTGCCCGACCGTCCCGACGAACCCCGCCACCCGGCCGTCGCGCTCCGCGACGGTCACGTCGACGGCCGCGAGGTACTCGTCGCGCACCCCGGCCTCCAGCTCGGCCACGTCGTCCGGGGTGAGGAAGTCGTGCGTGGCCTCGACGGCCCGGCGCCACACGTCCACCAGCGCGGCGGTGTCGTCGGGGCGTGCGGGGCGGAGCAGGACGGCGGTCATGTGACGAGCCTGCGGCGGTCCCTCGGGAGACTCAAGACGCTGCGCGTCCTTGCGCGGGTCTGTCGACCCAGGCCAATATAGACAGATGTCGATACAGGGTGTCCCTGACTGCCCATCGGGTTCCCCGTCCCGGTGGGCCTCGTCGAGGTGAGGTCATGACCACCGCTCCCCTGCCGATGACCGTCACGGACGCCGACTGCCCGCCGCAGGTCGAGGCGCACGCGATCGGGACCGAGGTCGCGGGCGCCGTCGCCACGACGCTCAAGGCCCTCGCCGAGCCGCTGCGGCTGCGCATGCTCTCCTTCATCGCGACCTCCGCGGCCGGCGAGGCGTGCGTGTGCGACCTCGCCTCGCTCACGGACGTCTCGCAGCCGACCGTCTCGCACCACCTGAAGGTGCTGCGCGACGTCGGGGTGCTGACGTCCGAGCGACGCGGCACCTGGGTCTGGTACCGCGTCGCGCCCGGGTACCGGACCGCGGTCACGACGCTGCTGGACTCCTTCGCCCCGGCGGCGCTCGGCGCCAGGCACGGCGCGACCGGCCTCGCCGGGCTCGACGACGTCGACGCCGCCCTCGACCACCTGGCCGAGAACCTGGCCGGGACCTTCGCCGACGTCCGGTTCGACGTCGTGCAGCGCGTGGTCCGCGAGTCGTACACCGACCTGGCCCGCTCGGCGAAGGTCTCGGCCCACCTGGTGCCCCGTACGGGACGGTTCGCCCGGCAGCGGCTGAGCGACCTGACCCGCCCCGCGGACGCGCGACCGCAGGTGCTGTTCGTCTGCGTCGCCAACGCCGGACGCTCCCAGCTCGCCGCCGCCCTGGTCCGCCGATACGCCGGCGAGAGGGTCGTGGTGCGCTCGGCCGGGTCGACCCCGGCCGCGGACGCGCACCCCGCGGTGCGTCCCGAGCTCGCCGCGCTCGGCGTCACCGAGGGCGAGGCCTATCCCAAGCCGCTGACCGACGACGCCGTCCGCGCCGCCGACGTCGTGATCACGATGGGGTGCGGAGACGTGTGCCCGGTCCTGCCCGGCACGCGGTACGAGGACTGGCTCGTGGGCGACCCCGCCCTGGCGTCCCCGGTCGGGGTCGCCGCGATCCGCGACGAGCTCGACACCCGCGTGCGCACCCTGCTCGCCGACCTCCTGCCCGACCTCGACCTGCCCGCCAGCCCGACCCTCTGATCCCGGGAGACATCACCATGACCGAGAGCTCCACCGCGAAGCCGTCCGCCCTGTTCGTGTGCGTCCACAACGCCGGCCGGTCCCAGATGGCCGCCGGCTACCTGCGCGCCCTGTCCGGCGGGGCCGTCGAGGTCCGCTCTGCCGGCTCGGCCCCGGCGGACCAGATCAACCCCGCCGCCGTCGAGGCCATGCTCGAGGAGGGCATCGACCTCCGCGCCGAGCAGCCCAAGGTCCTCACGACCGAGGCGGTCCAGGCGTCCGACGTCGTCGTCACCATGGGCTGCGGCGACGCCTGCCCGATCTTCCCCGGCAAGCGGTACGAGGACTGGGCCCTGGAGGACCCGGCCGGCCAGGGCATCGACGCCGTGCGCCCCATCCGCGACCAGATCCGCACCCGCGTGCTGACGCTCCTCGACGAGCTCGGCGTCGCCCCGGTCGCTCTGCCGCGCGGCTGAGGAGCCGGCCGCGCGCCGGTCCCACCCGGACCCGACGCGCGGCCGGGCGCTCAGCCGTGGTCCGCGTCGCCCGAACGGCCGTGCACGACGCCGGTCGCGAACCCGACACCGGCGGGTGCCCCGACCCCGAGGGTGACGAGCTGCGGCTCGGACGGCGCGGTGCCGCAGCACGACCCGCCCGCGCTCTCGCCGTCGACCTCCAGGGCCAGGTCGCTCGAGCAGACACCGGTCGCGGGAAGGTTCAGCTCGACCGCGTCCGCCGCGGCCCTGTCCCCGGCCAGTGCCGCGGCGATCGAGCGCACCTGCTCATAGCCCGTGGCGAGAAGGAACGTCGGCGCGCGGCCGTAGGACTTCATGCCGGCGAGGTAGAACCCGTCGTCCGGGTGGGCGAGCACCTGCTCCCCGTGCGGGGGCACGGTGCCGCAGGAGTGCTGGTTCGGGTCGATGAGCGGCGCCAGCGCCCGGGGCGCCTCCACGACCGGGTCCAGGTCGAGGCGCACCTCGCGCAGCATGTCCAGGTCCGGCCGGAAGCCCGTCGCGTCGACGATCTGGTGCACCTCGAGGTTCAGGGCGCCGTCCCGCGTGGTCCCCAGCACCTGGACGGTCCCGGCGCCGGGCACGAGCCGTTCGATCGAGACGCGCGTGAGCAGCGTCAGGCGCCCCGCCTCCACGGCGGCCCGCAAGCGCGTGCCGAGCAGCCCGCGGGCGGGAAGCTCGTCGTCGGAGCCGCCGCCGAACAGGCGCCGCGCGGACCCGCCGCGGATCGCCCACGTGATCGTGGTGCCCGGCTCGGACTCGGACAGCTCGACCAGGCTCAGGAGCGTGTTCGCCGCGGAGTGCCCCATCCCGACGACGAGCGTGTCCCGGCCGGCGAACCGGTCGCGCTGGGCGCCGAGCACGTCCGGCAGCGGACCGGTCAGGAACGCCGCGGACTCCACCTCGCCCACGGCGGGCAGGCCCGAGGCCCCCAGCGGGTTCGACGTCGAGAACGTGCCCGACGCGTCGACCACGGCGCGGGCCAGCACGTCGCGCACCGCGCCGTCGGCACCGACCGTCCGCACGCGGTAGGCGCGGCGGCCCCGGCCGAGCGAGCGCGTCCTGTCCGCCCCGTCGCGAGCGACGGCGAGCACCCGTGTGCCGGTGCGCAGACGCGGCGCGATCTGAGGCGTCGCGGCGAGCGGCGCGAGGTACCGCTGAACGAGCTCCCCTCCGGTCGGCAAGGCGTCCGGGTCCGGCTCGACCCAGCCCGTCGGCTCCAGCAGGCGCCGTGCCGCGGCGTCGACGTCATAGCGCCACGGCGAGAACAACCGCACGTGGCCCCACGACGCCACGGCCGCTCCAGGCCCCTCGCCCGCCTCGAGCACCACGGGCTCGAGGCCCCGCTCCAGCAGGTGCGCTGCCGCGGCCAAGCCCACCGGACCCGCCCCGATCACCACGATCGGGAGCTCGTCCCGCACCACCTCGACCATCACCACTCCTCGCATTGAAGGTTGTCGATATGAGCATCGTCGAGCACGTATCGAAGGTTGTCAATCTGTGCGACGATGGTGGGCATGACGACGACCGAACTGACCCTCGCGCCGGTCGGCGACGGCGCCGGCTGCTGCGGACCCGTCACGCAGGCCGTCGACCCCGGGACCGCGCGCGAGCTCGCCCGCACCTTCAAGGCCCTCGCGGACCCCGCCCGGGTCCAGCTCCTCGCGATCGTCGCTGCGCAGGACGGCAGCGAGGCGTGCGTGTGCGACCTCACCGAGCCGGTCGGCCTCTCCCAGCCGACCGTGAGCCACCACCTGAAGATCCTGGTCGACGCCGGTCTGCTCACCCGCGAGCAGCGCGGCCGCTGGGCGTACTACTCGCTCGTCCCCGGCGCGCTCGCCCGGCTCGCGGGCTCCCTCGCCGAGACCGCCGCCACCCGCTGACCCGACGGAACCACTCGCCTCCCGGAGGCGGCCGTGATCGACATCCCCGGCCTCCCGGTCCCCGACGCCGGCCCGATCTTCGACACCGCCCTGTTGGTGCACGTCGCGGCCGGCATCACCTCGGTGGTCGCCGGGCTCGTCGCGATGCTGTCCCGCAAGGGCGGCACCTGGCACGTCCGTGCGGGGCGCACCTTCCTCGGCGGCCTGGTCGCGCTGTTCGTCACCATGTCCGTCATGGCGGTGATCCGGTGGCCCGCGACGGTCCACCTCGCCGCGCTCGGCGCGGTCGCGCTCACGGCCGGGGTCGCCGGCTGGCGCAACCGCCGCCGACACCGGAGCGACGCCGTGCACCTCGTGCTCATGTCGGTCGCGTACGTGGCGATGCTCACCGCGTTCTACGTCGACAACGGTCCCCACCTGCCACTCTGGGAGCGTCTCCCGGACTGGTCGTTCTGGTTCCTGCCCACGCTCGTCGGGCTCCCGCTCGTCGTCGCGGCGGTGCGCCGCCGGAGGCCGCCGCCTCGTGACGCCCACCCGGGTCGCCGGGCCTCCACCCCTCCCTGACGGCCCGACGACCGCCTCTTCCCCTCCGGGACGCGCCTCGCCGCTTCGCCGCGCGTACCTCGCGTCCACTCCCTACGCTCGGCGTGTCGGTCGCGCTCGTTCGTCGCACGGCCGGCGCCGACGGCCGTGCGACGAACGAGGAGCGCCCATGACCGAGGTGACGGGATCGATCGAGCAGGCCACCCCGCGGTCGGGTTGGCAGCGGTTCTGGGACCGCGGCGGGTGGTGGCGCGCGTTCCTCTTCGCGGTGCTCTACATCGCGGTGTATCTCGGCATCGGGTGGCTCGTGGGCGCCACGGGCCTGGGTCCGGACCGCGCCGAGGAGCTCCTCGACTCGTCCGGCTCCGTGTTCTTCGGGCTGCTCCTGCCGATCCTCGTCATGAGCCTGCTGCTCGTCGCCTTCCTGTCCACGATGCGCTGGCGGCGCGAGGTGTTCGGCCCGCAACCGATCGCGGGACGTCCCTGGATGTGGGTCGCGGTCGTCCTGGTGCTCGTCCCGATCGTGCTGCACGTCGCGGGCACGAGCTGGTCGTCGTACGACGTCACGGTGATCCTCACCGTCTTCGCGCTCGGCCTGTGCATCGGGTTCGCCGAGGAGGTCCTGACGCGCGGCGTCGCGGTCACGATGCTCCGCCGGGCTGGCTACGGCGAGAAGGCCGTGATGGTGCTGTCGTCGGTCCTCTTCGGGCTCCTGCACGCGTCGAACCTCGTCTCGGGGCAGAACCTCCTGACCGTGGGTACGACGGTCGTCTTCGCGTTCGGGTTCGGCACCATGATGTACCTCTCGATGCGCGTCACCGGCAGCATCGTGCCCGCCATCTTGCTGCACGCCGCGACCGACCCCACGACGATGCTCGCGACGGGCGGCGTCGACACGCACGGCGCGAACGCCGGTTCCGAGGCGCTCGTCGCGTTCGCCGGGACGTTCAACGCCGTCTTCGTCGCCATGGCGGTCCTGGCGATCTTCCTCGTCTCTGGACGCGTGGGGACGCCTGCGGGGGCGAGGAGCTGAGACGCGACCGTCAGGACCGACGGCGCAGCGCGATCACCGGCCCGGAGAACAGCGCGATGCCGAGCATGAACCCGACGTCGTACCAGTTCCCGTTGTTGTCGACCTCGTAGATACTCACGGTGTCCGTGAAGAGCGACACGATGAACGTGATCGGCAGGATCATGCCCTGCCACAGCCCCCACCAGAACCCGTAGCCGCCGGGGCTCGCGGCGACGTTCGGCCCGGCCGCGCACGCCCCGAGGAGCAGGATCACCGCGAGGGCGAGAGCCGCACCGGCTCCTCGTCGCGTCGTCGTGGACATGACACTCACCTCCGTGCAGCAGTCGACGGCACCAGTGAACCGCGTGCGTCGCCCGACGGCGCGGGCAGGACCGTGGCACCACCGCGGGCCGGGTGTCGGGGCCGTGCGGCAGGATGGCGGCATGACGCAGAGCACGGACGACGGCGCCCCCTCGAGCACCCCCGCGACGGCGGGCGGCGAGCTCATGCTGCTCGACACCGCGAGCCTGTACTTCCGCGCGTTCTTCGGGGTGCCCGACTCGATCAAGGCCCCCGACGGCACGCCTGTGAACGCGGTGCGCGGCCTGCTCGACATGATCGCGACGCTCGTCACGGACCGTCGCCCGTCGCGCCTCGTCGCGTGCTGGGACGTCGACTGGCGCCCGGCATTCCGCGTCGAGGCCATCCCGACCTACAAGGCGCACCGCGTCGCCGAGAAGGTGCCCGGGACCACGGGGGTCGAGGAGGTCCCGGAGAAGCTGGTCGCGCAGGTCCCGGTGATCGTCGACGTGCTCGCGGCGCTGGGGATCGCGCGCGTCGGCGCGCCGGGCTACGAGGCCGACGACGTCATCGGCACGCTCACCGCGCGCGAGGTCGCGCGGCGCGCGGCCGAGGGGACGGCGCCGGACCCGTCGGGACGTGCCGCCGTCGAGGTCGTCACCGGCGACCGCGACCTGTTCCAGCTCGTCGACGACGCCGCGGGCGTGCGCATCCTCTACCCGACGAAGGGTGTGCGGAACCTCGACGTCGTCGACCAGGCACGCCTCGCCGAGCGGTACGGGATCACGACCGGCGCGGCGTACGCGGACATGGCGGTGCTGCGCGGCGACCCGAGCGACGGCCTGCCGGGGGTGCCCGGCATCGGGGAGAAGACCGCGGTCGCGCTGCTCGCGAAGTTCGGCGACCTCGCGGGCGTGCTCACCGCGCGCGAGGCGGGCGACCCCGGCCTGACGGCGACGCAGCGCCGTCGGCTCACCGAGGCGGCCCCCTACCTGGAGGTCGCCCCGCTCGTGGTGCGCGTCGCCCCGGACGCGCCCGTCGGGGAGTTCCACGACGCGCTCCCCACGGCCCCCGCGGACCCCGACGCGCTCGCGGAGCTCACCGAGCGGTGGGGCCTCGGGACGTCGGTCCGGCGCCTGCTGGACGTCCTGGGCCGCTGAGGCTGCCGTCGCGGCCGCGTCGCGCACGACGCGGCCGCGCTGCTCACTTCGCCGCGGCGGCCGCCTCGGCGAGCTGCGGGACGTACTGGTCGAGCATCCACGGGATGGAGAGCACGGTCGGGGCGCTGCTCGCCATGACGAACGACTCGCCGACGATCGGGGCGAACCGGCCCTGCTGCACGGACTCCATCGCGCCGACGGACGGCAGCGCCGTGAAGGCGTCGACCTCGTCCTGGCTGCCGAAGTACATGACGAGGACGTCGGTCTCGATCTCGCCGAGGCGCTCCTCGCTGAGCCCGTAGAAGTACGTGCCGTCGTCGGGCGACGCGTCGAGCTCGGCGACGCTCTGGCTGAGCGTCATGCCCATGTCCTCGAGCAGGTCGACGCGCGGGTCGTCCGCCCGGAAGACGTTGAGCGTGCCCGGGGTGTTGGCGGCCGCGTAGACGAACGTGGTGCCGTCGAGCTCCGGGTGCTCGCCGGCGAGGGAGGAGACGTACTCGTCGGTCTCGGCCTGGAGCGCCGCCGCCTCGTCGCTCTTGCCGAGCGCCGTCCCGACGATCTCGAGCTGGTCCTGCCACGGCAGCGCCCACGGCTGGTCCGGGTACGCGACGACCGGCGCGACCTCGGACAGCCGGTCGAACTCCTCCTGCGTGATGCCGGAGTAGGGCGCGAGGACGACGTCGGGCTGGGCGGCGGCGATCTCCTCGAACGGGACCTCGCCCGTGTCCGATCCGGACAGCAGGGTCGGCGTCTCCCCGCCGAGCTCGTCGATCGCGTCCTCGTCCCACGGCAGGATCCCGGCCTCGCCGCCGCCGTAGTCGTTGCGCGGCATCGCGACGGGGACGACCCCGAGCGCGAGGACCGCGTCCTGCGTCGACCAGCCCCAGGTCACGACCCGCTCGGGCTGCTCGGGGATGACGGCGTCGCCCAGGGCGCTCTCGATCGTCACCGGGAAGGCGCCGTCCACGGCCGGGGTCGTGGACGCGTCGTCAGCGGCGGCGCCGTCGTCGGCCCCCGCGGAGCAGCCGGCGAGCACGAGCGCGCCGAGCGCGAGGGTGGCCATCGCGGCGGCGCGGCGCGCGGTGGAGGACGTCGGACGACGCATGGACTCTCCCAGGGGAACGGTGGCGCCGCCGGGCACGGCGGCAGAGCAAGGTAAGGCTAGCCTCATCCCTGACCCATCGAGGACGAGCGGCCCGTGCGATGGCTCACAGCGGGCAGACTGGGGGCGCCGCCGGGCGCCCCCGCCGGCACACCCGACCCGCCAGGAGGCGACCCGTGGCCCTCGTCCGCTGCTCCTTCTACTCCGACGTGCTCGAGGTGAGCACGACGATGACCGTCGTGCTCCCGCAGGCCACGACGACCCAGATCGGGATGACCGGGTCCGCGAGCGCCCGCACCGAGGGCGCACCGGTGCTGTACCTGCTGCACGGCATGAGCGACGACGAGACGATCTGGACGCGCCGGACGTCGATCGAGCGGTACGTCGCCGACCGGGGGCTCGCCGTCGTCATGCCGCGTGTGGAGCGCAGCTTCTACGCCGACGAGGTGCACGGGCACCGGTACTGGACGTTCCTGTCGGAGGAGCTGCCGAGCCTGGTCGGCCAGTTCTTCCGGGTGTCGTCGCGCCGCGAGGACTCGTTCGTCGCGGGCCTGTCGATGGGCGGCTACGGCGCGTTCCGGTGGGCGCTGCGCCATCCCGAGCGGTTCGCGGCGGCGGCGAGCCTGTCCGGGGTCCTCGACCTCGCCGACGAGTCGTACCCCGGGCGCCGGCTGCCGGACATCGAGCGCGTGTTCGGCGACCGCGAGATCGCGGGCTCGGACGACGACCTGCTCGCGCTCCTGCGCCGGGCCGCCGCCGAGGGGCGCACCGCGGACCTGCCGGACCTGTTCCTCGCGTGCGGGACGGAGGACTTCCTCGTCGACGGCAACCGGGCGTTCGAGCAGGTCGCGCGCGAGTCCGGCGTCGCGCTGCGGTCGGAGTTCTCGCCCGGCACGCACGAGTGGGGCTTCTGGGACCGCACGATCCAGGACGTCCTCGACTGGCTGCCGCTGCCGGGGACGCCACGAACCTGACGTCGCGCCCTCTCTACCCCTCGGGGCACGTGTCACACACCGTGCCCGCGCCTCGTCGTGTGGGTGAGCGCACCTACTGTCGGAAGGCGCGCACACCGCGACGAAGGGGACCACCACCATGACCACCTCTGCCACCACGCTCCCGCCCACCGAGGTCACCGCGCTGCGCGACCGCGTCACGGGCCGCGTCCTCGCCCGGGGCGACCTGCCCGACGGCGGCCCCACCGCCGCGGAGGCCGTCGCCGCCCACAGCACGCTCGTCGTGCACGACCCCGACCTCGCGGTGCTCGCCGCGACGGAGGCCGACGTCGTGGAGGCGGTCCGGTTCGCGTCCCACCACGGGCTGCGGGTGCGCGCCCATGCGACGGGCCACGGCGCGGCCTCGCCCGTCACGGACGGCCTGGTCCTCGGCACGAGCGACCTCGCGGGCGTCGAGATCGACCCGGGGACACGGGTCGCCCGCATCGCCGCGGGCACGCGCTGGAAGTCCGTGGTCGAGGCGGCGGCGGAGCACGGCCTGCTCCCCGTCACGGGGTCGTCCACGGGCGTCGGCGTCGTCGGGTACACGCTCGGGGGTGGCTTCGGCCCGCTCACGCGCAGCCACGGGCTCACGACGGACTGGGTCCGGGGCTTCCGGGTGGTGCTGGCCGACGGCTCGGTCGTCGAGGCGAGCGCGCACTCCGAGCCGGACCTGTTCTGGGCGCTGCGCGGCGGCAAGGGCGGTCTGGGCGTGGTGACGCGGATCGACGTCGAGCTCGCGCCGCTGCGCACCCTGTACGCCGGGTCGCTCACGTTCGACGCCTCGCACATCGAGGACGTGCTGCGCGGCTGGGTCGCCTGGACCGCGACCGCGCCCGACGACGTCACGACGTCGGCCGTCGTGCTCGCCCTCCCGGACCTGCCGTTCATCCCGGAGCACCTGCGCGGTCGCACGGTGCTCACCCTGCGCTTCGCCTACCCGGGCGACGCCGCGGAGGGCGAGCGCCTGGCCGCGCCGCTGCGGGCGCTCGCCCCGGTCATGGCCGACGCGGTCGGGGAGATCCCGACGACCGCCGTCGCGACGATCCACAACGACCCCGAGGACGCCGGCCCGTCGTGGGTCTACGGCGCCGGCCTGCGGGAGGTGGACGGGGCGTTCCTCGACCGGTTCCTCGCCGAGCTCGGGCCGGGCAGCGGGTCCCCGTTCGTCGCGGCCGAGCTGCGGCACGTCGGCGCGGCCGGCGCCCGCGACGTCGACGGCGGGTCCGCCGCGGGCGGGCGGACGGCCGGGTTCCTGTTCAGCCTGGTCGGGGTGAACCCGCCGCGCGTGCCGGACATGATCGAGACGGCAGCCACGTTCGCGCAGTGGTCGCAGCCGTGGGCCGCGACGGAGACGAACATCAACTTCCTGCCCGGTCCCTGGACGGACGAGACGCTCGCGCGGGCCTGGTCGCCGGAGACGGCGGCGCGGCTCGCGTCGGTCCGGTCTGCCTACGACCCGACGGGCCTCTTCGCCTGGCGGGTCTGACCTCGCCGCCTCCCCCGGCGCCCGGGGGAGGCGCCCCGGCCCGTGCCGGTCACACCGCGAAGAGCGTGGTGAGCCGCGGGAGGCGACGCGCGTTCTCCTCGTCGTCGTCGAAGTCCCACTGCTCGCCGGCGGGCTCGGCGAGGGCGTGGCCCGACGACGTCCGCTCCCGGGCCGCGTAGTACGCCTCGTCGTCCTCGCCGGTTGCGCGGGACCACGCGTCCCCCACGAGCGAGTCCAGCGACTCGAACCCCAACCAGGGCGACCCGCCGTCGGCCATCGCGGCGACGACGGGGTGGTCGGCGAGGGAGTCCGGGTCGGCGACCGCACGCTCGAACGACGCACGACCCGCGAGGACGAGCCCGTCGCGGAAGTCCATGAAGCCGTCGTCGCTGCACCCGCCTTCGACGAGGTACGCCGCTCCCCACACCGGCCACGCGTAGGCGTCGCGCGCCACGGCACCGGCGACGTCGGCGAACGCGAGGATCTCGTCCGGGCTCAGCCGCTCGACGAGCAGGTCGGTCAGGACGCCGGGCAGCGGGTCGTCCTCGGCGCCGCGGTCGTCCGCACCCGCGCCCGCCCGGTCACGCGCGGCGTCGACGATCTCCCAGAAGGTCTCTCGATCCATGGCCCGGACGGTACGGCCGGTCACCCACAGACGCTGGTCCCCGGTGGCGCCGGTGGTCCGGACCTGGGTCTACGAGACCGTGCGGTCCCCGGTGCGGCGGACCCAGCGGCGCTGCCACGGCGTCTCGACCGCGCGGGGCCGGTAGTGCGCGCGGACCCAGGCGACGGCGTCGTCGGGACGGACGCCGCCCCAGACCGCGAGGAGCGCGAGCGCCGTGCCGGTGCGGCCGGTCCCACCCCCGCAGGCGACCTCCACGCGCTCGTCGGCCGCCCGCTCGTACGCCTCGCGCAGCACCGCGACGGCGTCCGGCGTGGACCGCGGCAGCGCGAAGTCCGGCCACCGGACCCAGCGCGACTCCCAGGGCTGCGACGGCGGCCGCCTTCCGGTGAGGTAGACGCCGAGCTCCGGCTCGTCGCCCGGCCCGGGCGTCCCCGAGCGCAGCCCGCGACCCCGCACGCGCCGCCCGTCGGGCAGCTCGACGACGCCGTCGCCCCGCTCCCACGCACCCATGTGCCCCTCCTCGCCGACGAGGGTGCTCACCGACGCGAGGACCCCTTCTGGTACGGCCCGATCACGGCCTCGATCCCGGGCCACCGGTCTCGGAGACCGTAGCCGAGCAGGACGAGAGTGGTGCTCCCGACGCGAGCCGGCCGCCGGTCATGCCCCCGCGTGCCGGGCGAGGATCGCGTGCGCGTCGGTGCCCCGCGGCAGGACGCCGTAGCCGTGGCCGCGGTCCTCGCCGAGACGCGCCGCGACGAACGCGTCCGCCGTGGCCGACGGCGCGTGCCGCACCACGAGCGACGCCTGGAGCACGAGCGCGAGCGACTCCACGACCCGGCGGGCCTGCGCCTGCTGCGCACCGGCGTCGGACGCCGCGACCTCGGCGAGCAGGCGACGCGTGCGCGCGACGTGCGCGTCGAGGAGGTGGTGCGCGCCCGCCGTCGTGCCCAGCTCGGCCTCGAACGCGGCGACCGACTCCGGCTCGCGGCCCATGGCGCGCAGCACGTCGAGCGCGATGACGTTGCCCGAGCCCTCCCAGATCGCCATGACCGGCTGCTCGCGGTAGCGGCGCGCAAGAGGGAACGCCTCGGTGTACCCGTTGCCGCCGAGGCACTCCATCGACTCGTACGCGTGGTGCGGGCCGCGCTTGCACACCCAGTACTTGCTCACGGCCGTCGCGAGGCGGCGGAACGCGCGGTCGTGCTCGGACTCGCCGTCGTGCGCGGCGGCGAGGCGCACCGAGGTGAGGGTCGCGGCCTCGGACTCGAGCGCGAGGTCGGCGAGCACCGCGGTCATCGCGGGCTGGTCCACGAGCGCCGCGCCGAACGCGCTGCGGTGCCGCGCGTGCCACAGGGCCTCGGTGACCGCCTGGCGCATGCCCGCGGCCGAGCCGTGCACGCAGTCGAGCCGGGTGCGCGAGACCATCTCGATGATCGTCCGCACGCCGCGCCCGGGCTCCCCGACGAGGAAGCCGACCGTGCCGTCGAGCTCGATCTCCGACGACGCGTTCGACCGGTTGCCGAGCTTCTCCTTGAGGCGCTGGATGCGGAAGACGTTGCGCGTGCCGTCCTCCAGGACGCGCGGCACGAGGAAGCACGACGGCGCGGCGTCGCCGCCGCGCGCAGTCTCACCCGGGACCTGGGCGAGCACGAGGAACGCGTCCGACATCGGCGCCGAGCAGAACCACTTGTGCCCCGTGAGCAGGTACGCGCCGTCCGCCCCGGCGGGCACGGCCGTCGTCGCGTTCGCGCGCACGTCCGAGCCGCCCTGCTTCTCCGTCATCGCCATGCCGACGAGCGCGCCGGGCTTGGTCGCCGGGGCCGCGAGGGCGCCGTCGTACCCGCGGGAGAGCAGGCGCGGCTCCCAGACCGCGGCGAGCCCCGGCGCGTGGCGCAGCGACGGCACCGCCGCGTGCGTCATGGAGACCGGGCACGCGTGACCCGGCTCGACCTGCGCGAACAGCGAGAACACCGCGCCCCGCACGACGTTCGCCCCCGGCCCGGGCTCCGCCCACGCGCTCGTGTGCGCGCCGTGCGCGACGGCCGCCCCGATCACCTCGTGGTACGCCGGGTGGTACTCGACCTCGTCGACGCGGTTCCCGCGGCGGTCGTGCGTGCGCAGCACGGGCTCGTGGACGTTCGCGAGCTCGGCCGCGCGCTGGAAATCACCCGACCCGACGAGCGCTCCGACCGCGACGAGCCGCTCCTCGCCCCACGCGCCGCCGTAGGCGTGCACGGCCTCGCGCAGCACGGGGTGGTCGAGGTACTCGTTGACCCCCTCGCGCTCGGGCGGCTGGTTCGTCACCCGGTGGGTGACGTGGGGCGCGGGGTACGACGCCGGCGCGGCCGAGTGCGAGACGGTGGCCGCGGCAGGGGCCGAGGCGGGCGTGGTGGTGTCGGTCGGGGTCACGGTGTCCTCCTGCGGCTCTGCGGGTGGTTCGGGGCCGCGATGCGGCGGTGGTGCGGATGGGATCCGGAGCTCGGGTCGGCCCGGACGCGGTCAGGTCGACTCGTGCGCGGCGGCCAGGGCGCCGACGGCGCCCAGGCAGAAGCGCAGGATCGTCGCGACGACGGCGTCCCGCGCCGCGGACGGGACCGTGCCCTCGGGGGTGGTCGGGCCGCCCGCGAGCGGGGAGAGCGGACCGGTGAGCGACTCGCCGATCGCGCCGACGAGGGCGGTCGCGACGACCGCCACGTCCTGGTCGGGGATCTCCCCGGCGTCGACGCCGGCGCGCACGACGTCTGCGAACGTCTCCGCGTACGCGCGCCGGTACTCCAGGCGCGCGGCGTCCACGGCCGGGTCGACCGGCTCGAGCAGCAGCGCCCACGCGAGCGTCGGGCCGCGCAGCGCGCGCCGCGCGAAGGTGTCGACGGCGCGGCCGAGGCGCGCGACGGTCGTCCCGCCGGGCGGGTCGTCCGCACGCGCCGACGCGGCGGCCCGCACGGCGTCGAGCTCGACGTCGGCCGCCTGCCGGAACACCGCGACGAGCAGGTCGGCCTTGGTGGGGAAGTACGAGTAGACGCCGCCGGTGCTCACCCCGGCGCGCGCGGCGAGCGCCTGCACGCTCGCCCCGGCGAACCCGTGCGCGGCGACGATCGTGCGCGCCGCGTCGAGCAGCGCCTCACGCTTGCGCTCGCGGGCGGCCCGCGTGGCGGGCGTCTCGCGGTAGGGCACGGTTCCTCCGTCGTCGTCGAGGGTGCGCCGCCCCGTCGCGGCTTCCCACCAAGAATTGAACCATGGTTCAATTCATCACGGTACCGGCTCCGGCCGGGCCGCCGAGACGGCGTCGAGGACGACGCCGGGCAGGACGTCGAGGAGGACGACATGCACCTGGGCAGCATGCTGGAGAGCACGGCACGCAAGGTCCCCGCCAAGGAGGCCCTCGTGCTGGGCGAGCGCCGGCTCACCTACGCCGAGCTGGACGACGCCGCACGCCGCGCCGCCGCGGTGTTCCGCGACGCCGGGGTGCGCCCCGGCGACCGCGTCACCGTGATGACGTTCAACACCCCCGGCTTCGTCGTCGCGGCGTTCGGCCTGTGGCGTGCGGGCGCCGTGCTCGTGCCCGTCAACCACAAGCTCCAGGCGCCGGAGGTCGCGCGGCTCGTCGCGCACAGCGGCGCGGTGCTGGGCGTCGCGGACGCGAGCCTGGCCCCGGTCGTGACCGCCGCCGCGCCCGCGGTGCGCTGGCTGTGGACGGAGACGGACGCCGTCGGTCAGGACGCGGCAGGCGCGGAGGGGACGCCGGGGCACGACGACTTCGACGCGCTCGTCGTGGCCGCCGCGCCGTGGGACGGCGTCCCGCCCGACCAGGACACCATCGCGCAGGTGCTCTACACGTCCGGCACGACCGCGGCCCCCAAGGGCTGCGAGCACACCCACCGCGGGTTGAGCTCGGTCGCGGCGTACACGACGGCCGCCGTCGGGCTGCGCGCGGACGACCGCTTCCTGCTCGCGATGCCGATCTGGCACGCGTCGCCGCTCAACAACTGGTTCCTGTCGATGGTGTTCCTGGGCGGGACGACGGTGCTGCTGCGCGAGTACCACCCGATCGAGATGCTCCGGACGGTCGCGACCGAGCGCACGACGGCGTTCTTCGGCGCCCCGATCGCGTACGTCGCGCCGCTCCAGGTCGCGGCCGCGCAGGGGATCGACCTGTCGGCGTTCGACCTGTCGAGCGCGCGGCTGTGGCTCGCCGGCGGCGCGCCCGTCGGCGCCGACACCGTGCGGGCGATCCGCGCCGCCTACCCGGGCGAGCTGCACCAGGTGTACGGCATGAGCGAGATGGGGCCGGTCGGCACCGCGCTCGGCCCGGCCGACCAGGAGCGCAAGGCCGGCTCGATCGGCCACGCCGGGATGCCCGGCGTCGACGTGCGGGTCGTCGACCTCGACGGGAACGACGTCGGGCCGGGCGGCACGGGCGAGGTCTGGCTGCGGTCGGACACCCGCATGGTCGGCTACCTCGACGACCCCGAGGCGACCGGAGCCGTGCTCGTCGGCGACTGGTACCGGACGGGCGACGTCGTGCACGTCGACGAGGACGGGTACCTCTTCATCGTCGACCGGCTCAAGGACGTCATCATCACGGGCGGCGAGAACGTGTACTCGCAGGAGGTCGAGGAGGCGCTGCGGGGGTCGCCCGAGGTCGCGGACGTCGCCGTCGTCGGGCGCCCGCACGCCGACTGGGGCGAGACGGTCGTCGCGTTCGTCGTGCCGGCCCCGGGCGCCGAGCCCTCGCTCGACTCGCTGCGCGCGTTCCTCGCCGACCGGCTCGCGCGCTACAAGGTGCCGCGCGACGTCGTGCTCGTCACCGAGCTCCCCCGCAACCCGTCGGGCAAGCTCACCAAGCACGTGCTGCGCTCGCGGGTCCGCGAGAGCGCCGCCGTCTGACCATCGCGCGTCCCTGACCCCGACCGCGACGCCGGGGTCAGGGACGCGCGTGCTCGAAGATCACGGTCGTGCTGGTCCCCGCGACCTCGGGCCGGACGCTGAGCGTCTTGGAGACCAGGTCGCGCAGGGCGTCGGAGTCGGCGACGGCGACGTGCAGGAGGAAGTCGCGGTCGCCCGTGACGAAGAAGACGCCCTCGACGTCCGGCAGGGTGAGCAGGTAGTCGCGGAACGCCTCGAGGCCCTTGCGCGCGCCCGCCTGGAGCCGGATCGCGATGAGCGCCTCGAGCCCGCGGCCGAGCGCGGCCGGGTCGACGTCGGCCCGGAAGCCGCGGATCACGCCGCGCTCCACGAGGGCGCGCACGCGCGCGTGGCACGTCGACGCGGCGATGCCGACGCGGGCGGCGATCGCAGCGTTCGTCGCGCGCGCGTCGGTCGCGAGGACGTCGAGGATGCGGCGGTCCACGTCGTCCAGGACGGCGGGTCGAAGATCCTTCGGCACGGGGAGCCTCCTGAGGTGGTTCGGCGAAGGTCAGGTCGGTCGCCGCGTGTCGCTACGACGATCCTTCGGCACATCTTGCCGCACACCGAAGGATCCACCACGCTGGAGGCGTTGCGACACCATCCCGTCGCACACCAGCCACGCGCCCGCCTCGCCACCCGCGAGGCGGGCGTCGGTCGAAGGAGCCCGGCGTGAGCACGACCCCCCGTTCCCGTCCCCGCACCCACGACGCACGGTCCGCGTCGCCCGGCCGAGCGCCCCGCACGGCGGTCGTCGTCGGCGCCGGCATGGTGGGCCTCGCCACCGCCTGGCACCTCCAGGAGCAGGGCGTCGAGGTCACCGTCGTCGACCGCGAGGGCGTCGCCGCGGGGTCCTCGTGGGGCAACGCCGGGTGGCTCACCCCCGGCATGGCGATGCCGCTGGCGGACCCGTCCCTCTGGACGTACGGCCCGCGCGCCCTCCTCGACCCCGCCGCGCCCCTGCACGTGCCGCTGCGGTTCGACCCGCGCCTGTGGACGTTCTTCGCGCGCTTCATGGCGCACGCGACGCAGCGTCGCTGGGACCACGCGATGGCGGCCCTCACCCCCATCGACCGCGTCGCGCTCGACGCGTTCGACGAGCTCGCCGCCGGCGGGAGCCTGGGGCACGGCGTCGAGGCCGGCACCACGCCCGGGCCGTTCACCGTCGCGTTCGAGCACGTGCGCGAGGCGCGGCCGTTCCTCCGCGAGCTCGAGCACGTCGCCGCCGCCGGCCAGACCGTGCCCGTCCGGCGCGTCGAGGCCGGCGAGCGCGCCCACCAGCTCACCGACAGCGTCTCGACCGTCTACGCCCTCGAGGGCCAGCGCTTCCTCGAGCCGGGACCGTTCGTCCACGCCCTCGCCGACTCCGTGCGCGCCCGCGGCGGGCGGATCCTCACCGGGCTCGAGGTGCTCGACGTCGAGCCCGGCCGCCTCGGCGCGTGCGTCTTCGCGCGCGCCGTGCACCCCGACGCCGCCGCACACCCGGCGCTCGTGGGCGCGGCCAGGGCGGGGGACGCCGTCGGGCAGGACGCCGAGGCGCCCCGCCGGGCCGGGTCCCCCGCCGAGCGTGAGGAGGGGGTCGTGCTGCGCGGCGACGCCGTCGTGCTCGCGACCGGCGCGTGGCTGCCGACGCTCGCCGCGCCGCTCGGCGTGCGCACGCGCGTCCAGGCCGGACGCGGCTACTCGTTCACCGTGAAGACCGACGAGCCCGTCGAGACGCCGATCTACCTGCCCGCGCGCCGCGTCGCGTGCACGCCGTACCAGGGGCGGTTCCGCATCGCGGGGACCATGGAGTTCCGCGGCCCGGACGAGCCGCTCCAGCCGCGCCGCATCGAGGCGATCCTCGCGTCCGTGCGGCACCTGTTCCAGGGCGTCGACCTCGACGACCGGCACGACGAGTGGGTCGGGTCGCGCCCGGTCACGCCCGACGGACTGCCGCTCGTCGGCGCGACCCGCACCCCTGGCGTCTACGTCGCGGGCGGCCACGGCATGTGGGGCATGGTGCTCGGGCCCGCCACCGGCCGGGCGCTCTCCCACCTCGTGACGACCGGCGAGACCCCGGACGAGATCCGCGCGTTCGACCCGCTGCGCTGAGGCCCGGCGGCCGCGCACCCTCGGACGGACTCGGCCGGGCGCGGCCGTCCCGGTAACCCCGACAGCCCCGGCCGAAAGGCCCTGTCGGGCGGGAGCACCGCGCCCTAACGTGGTCGTCATGACCGTGCGAGAGGAGCACCGGGCCGCGCTGCGCGCGCTCGACGGCGACCCGGGTGCGGTGCGCGCGCACCTCACCGCGGGGTCGGGGCTGCCGGGCCCGCGCGCGAACCTCGAGCTCCTGGGCGCGTTCGCCGACGTCGCGCCCGCCGACCTGGTGCGCGCCCTGGCCGACGACCCCGACGAGTACCTCCGGTGCTGCGGGACGTGCGGGCTGGGCCGGCTCGTCGTCGAGGCCCCCGCCGACGCGCGCGCGGCGCCGACCGACCGGCTGCGTGCCCGCGCGTCGGACGGGTCGTGGCGCGTCCGCGAGGCCGCCGCGATGGCGCTCCAGCGGATCGGCGACGCCGAGCCCGCCACGCTCCGCGCGCTCGTGTCGTCGTGGGTGGCTGACCCCGACCCGCTGGTCCGCCGCGCGGCGGTCGCCGGGATCTGCGAGCCGCGCCTCCTCCGGGACCCCGCGACCGCGACCGCCGCGCTGGACGCCTGCGCGGTCGCGACCGCCTCGATCGGCGCGCTCCCCGCCGACGCACGCCGCGACGCCGACGTGCGCACGCTGCGCCAGGCCCTCGGGTACTGCTGGAGCGTCGCCGTCGTCGGGGACCCGGCCACCGGTGTGCCGCGGTTCGCGGCGCTGCGCGGGTCGTCGGACCCGGACGTGGCGTGGGTCGTCCGCGAGAACGAGAAGAAGGCGCGCCTGCGCCGCGTGCTCGACCGCCCGGCCTGACCGGGCGCCCGGGAGCCGCCCCGGCGCCGGCACAGAGGTTGTGCCGAGAGGTCTTGCGTCGCGCCGCGGGGACCTATATGTTTAACGGAAATACTAATCCGCGACGAAGGAGTCCGATGACCAGCACGACCGAGCCGACGACGACGACGAGGATGGCCGAGCTGGCCGCCACGGACGAGGACCTCCGGAGCCTGCTCTCCGGCGGCTGGCTGCGCTACCGCACGTCGCCGGCGCTCCAGGAGCTGACCCGGGACGCACACGCGACGTGCGCCCGGATCGGGAGCGTGTACGTCGAGGACGTCGACGAGGCGCGCCGCCTCTTCCACCGCCTCGTCCCCGGCGCCGAGGACGGGATCGACTTCCGCCCGCCGCTGACGATCGACTACGGCGACCGTCTGCTGATCGGCGCGCGGACCTTCATCAACGCCGACTTCATGGTCATCGGCGGAGGCCTCGTCACGATCGGTCCCGACTGCCTCATCGGGCCGCGCTGCTCGATCTACACGCCGAACCACGCCGAGGACGTCGTCCGCCGCCGCGAGGGATGGGAGCGGCCCGAGCCCGTCACGATCGGGAGCAACGTCTGGATCGGTGGCTCGGTCACCATCACGCCCGGCGTGACGATCGGCGACGACAGCATCATCGGCGCGGGGTCCGTGGTCACGCGGGACGTCCCCGCGGGCGTCGTCGCGGTGGGCAACCCGTGCCGACCCGTCCGCGCGATCACGACCGCCCCCGAGGACACCACCGCCCGCTGAAGCCACCCCCGCGCCGGGGCGACGACGCCCCGGGGCGCTCGACGACACGTTCACCCGAACAGCCGGCACCGGTGCCGGCGGAGAGCAGGACTCATGCAGTGTGCAGAGTGCGGAACCACCTCCCGCGACGGAAGGGTCGCGACGGCCGTGTGCAGCGAGTGCGGCGCAGCCACCTGCGCGGAGCACACCCGAGAGGTGCGGATCCAGATCCCCTCCAGCTCCGTGGGGAACCCCGTGGTGCAGACGGCGCGACGGCTGCGGTGCAGCGAGTGCACGCGACTCGCGGAGCCGCTGGAGCAGGTCCGGCGGTAGCACCCACCGCGGCCCGCACCGGCCGCGACAGGGCAGGGGACCCCACGGGTGTGCGTGCACGCCCGCCTACGCTGGCGCGCATGGACCTCGCACGCTCGATCCCGCTGTTCGTGCTCGCCGCGCTGCTGGAGATCGGCGGGGCGTGGCTCGTGTGGCAGGGGCTGCGCGAGCACCGGGGCTGGCTGTGGATCGGGGCGGGCGTCGTCGCGCTCGGGCTCTACGGAGTCGTCGCGACGCTCCAGCCCGACGCGAGCTTCGGCCGCATCCTCGCCGCCTACGGCGGGGTGTTCGTCGCCGGGTCGCTCGCGTGGGGCATGGTCGTGGACGGCTTCCGCCCGGACCGCTGGGACGTCGTCGGCGCGCTGCTCTGCCTCGCCGGCGTCGCCGTCATCATGTACGCGCCACGCCCGGAGTAGCCGGTCAGCGGGCGACGGCGGCCGGTGCGGACGCGACGGACCGTGCCGGGTGGCGGTCCTCGGGGCGCTGGGCGAACGGGCGGATGCGCTCGAGGTAGTCGGCGATGGCGTCGCGGTTCTTCTCGAGGATGCGGATGCGGTCCTCCAGGCGGCCGAGCTCCGTCTCGAGGAGCTCGATCTTGTCCGGGTACGCGTTGTGCAGGTGGATCTCGGGAGCGTTGCCGAGGCAGGGCAGGAACTCCTTGATGATCTTGGTCGTGAAGCCGACCTCGAGGAGGCCGCGAATCTGGAGCACGCGGTCGACCAGGTGCTCGCCGTACTCGCGGTAGCCGTTCTCGGCCCGCTCGGGCGTGAACAGCCCCTGCTCCTCGTAGTACCGCAGGAGCCGCGTGGGGGTCCCGGTCCGCCGGGACAGCTCGCCGATCCGCACGTGATCCACCTCACCTGGTCGTCGCGCTTGACCTTCACATCAATGTCAGACATCGATGCTAACCCCATGTCCACGACGAGCACACCCACCACCGCCACCGTCCCGGACCCCGGCACCGCGTCGGCCGGCGCCCCTCGCCCCGCCTCCGGCGCCCGCAGCCCGGGCGCGCTGCCGGTCGGCGCGCTCCTCGCGCTCGCGGCGTCGGGGTTCCTCACCCTGCTCACGGAGATCCTCCCCGCGGGCGTGCTGCCCGCCATGGCCGCCGACCTCGGCGTCGGAGCCGGCGCCGCCGGGCAGACCGTCACGGCGTTCGCGGTCGGCGCGATCGTCGCCGCGATCCCGCTCACGCGCGCCACGGCGCGGTGGGACCGCCGCACGCTGCTCCTCGTGACGGTCGCGGGGTTCGTCGTCGCGAACACCGTCACCGCGGTGTCGTCGTCGTTCGCGCTGACGCTCGTCGCGCGCTTCGCCGCCGGGCTCGTCGCGGGCCTGACGTGGGCGCTGCTGCCCGGGTACGTGCGCCGGATCGTGCCCGCGGACCGCGTCGGCCGTGCGATGACGATCGCCATGGCCGGCGGCCCGCTCGCCCTCACGCTCGGCGTGCCCGCGGGTGCGGTGCTCGGCGCCGCCGTCGGGTGGCGGTGGACGTTCGGCGTCCTCTCGCTCGTGGGCCTCGGCCTGCTCGCCTGGGTCCGGCTCGGCGTCCCCGCCGCGGCGGGCACCCCGCGCGGCGCCCAGCTGGCGATCCGCGTGGTGCTCCCCCGCCCCGGGCTGCGGCCCGTGCTGCTGGTGACCGGGCTCAACGTGCTCGCCAACACGTCGCTGTACACCTACGTCGCGATCCACCTCGCGCACCTCGGCCAGGGCTCGCGCACCAGCGTGCTGCTGCTCGTCCTCGGCGCGGCGTCCGCCGCCGCGCTCGTGCTCGTCGGTGCGCTCATCGACCGTCGCCTGCGCGCCCTCACCCTGGGCTCGGTCGTGGTCTTCGCCCTCGCGATGCTCGTGCTCGGCCTCGCGCCGACGTCGACGGTCGTCGTCGTGGTCGCCGTCGCCGCCTGGGGCTTCGCGTTCGGCGGGGCCGGCACGCTCTACACGACCGCCGCGGCCCGGGCCGCGGGCGACGGCGCCGACGTCGCGCAGTCCGCGCTCGTCACCGTGTGGAACACGTCCGTCGCGCTGGGCGGGGCGGTCGGCGGCGCGGCGCTCGCCGTCGCCGGCCCGGCGGGCCTGCCGTGGGTCTCGCTCGCCCTCATGGTCCCGGTCCTGGCGACCGTCGTCGCGGGCCGGCGGCACTCCTTCCGCTGACGCGCTCCGCCGCTCGGCGGGAGCCCGTGCGGGCTTCCCGCCGGGCCGGGTCTCTGCCAGGATCGGCGCGTGGCCATCGACGCCCCGACCGGCAGGGGGCCGACGCACGACGTCGGAGCCGGAGACCTCGAGCCCGCCCTCCCCGGACTCGGTCCGGAGCCGACGCGCGAGGAGTACGCGAGCTGGTCCCGCCGCGTCGTCGCGTCGCTGCTCGACACGGCGATCGTCGCGACGGTGCTGTTCCTCGCGGTCGGGCCCGCCTACGAGGTGGCCTGGCTCCCGGCGATCAGCTTCGGCGTGACCACGAGCACCGTGGTCCCCGGCGGCACCTGGTGGGCTCTCGGCACCGCGGCCGCGCTCTTCGCCCTCCAGGGCTGGACCGGAGCGACGCCCGGCAAGCGGACGGTGGGGATCGTCGTCGTGCACGACACGACCGGGCGACCCGCCGGACTGATCCGCACCGTCCTGCGCCACCTGGCCCACCTCCTCGACGCGATCCTGTACATCGGCTTCCTCCGCCCGCTGTGGCACGCGCAGCGCCGGACGTTCGCCGACTCGGTGTGCAGCACGGTCGTGCTGCGGCAGGTCCGCCCGCCCGTGCCGTTCCTCGGCCCGGGGACCGGCCTGGGCGGCCCGACGCCGTCGCGCACCGTCACCGCCGCGGCGGCGGTCGTGTCCGTGGGGAGCGCCGTCTTCGTCGTCGGCCCGGCGTCGTACACCGGCGGCGACGTGTGGACGGCGACGTGCACACCGGAGGTGTCGGACGAGTCCCCGCTGACCGTCGGCGACGTGCAGCTCGTCAGCTGGTCGATGCCGGGTACCGAGAGCCGGTGGGGCGTGACCCGGACGAGCCCGCTCCCCGACGAGGCCGGCGACGAGACGGGCCTCGACGCGTCCTTCGCGGTCGACCTCGACCTGGACGCCACGCTCGACCAGCCCCTCGACGCCGCGCTCGTCCTGCGTCTCGAGACCTGGCAGGGCGACGACCTCGGCACGTTCGAGTCGCCGTTCCGGGTCGAGCAGCACGCGGACGGCGGCAGCGAGTGGGAGGTCGTCCCGCCCACGCCCGCCGGCTCGGGGCTCGACACGGTCCACGTCCCGGCGGCGACCGTCGCGGCGCTCCCGGCGGCGTGGCACTGGGAGGCCTCGGTCGTCGTCGAGGACGAGACCGTCGCCTCGTGCGGAGGCCGCGGCCCGTCCTGAACGTCCCCGAGCACGACATCGCGCGGCGTCGAGCACGAGGTTGCTGGCGTTATGGGCCCGAGAACGACAGCAACCTCGTGTTCGGCGCCGGGCGGGCGTCTCATCGGGCGGCGAATCGGCTGCAACACGACCGAAACGCCTCGGACGACCGGGGGAAACGTCGCGGTCGCACGATGGGGGTGCGCCGGGCCCCGAGCCCGGCGCACCAGCATCCGTCCCGACCTCGCGGCCGCACAGCGCGACCGCGACCCGAGGAGGCCCCCGTGCCCGACAACCGCCCGCTCTTCTCCGCCCCGTCGACCACGACCTCCACCGCGACGTCCACGGCGGCCGCGCGTCGCCCGGTCGACCACGGCGTGTCCCTGGACCGCGGCTCGCGCGACGAGCCGCAGCGCCGGGCGAACCCCGGCGACGAGCTCACCGTGGACCCGGCCGACCGTCGCCGCCGCGCCCGCGCCGCGCTGCTGGACCTGCGGCGCGACGTCATCCGGCGCAGCGCCAACGGCTGGTGATCGAGCCGGGGGACGCGGTCAGAGCCGGACGAGGTCGAACGTCTCCCACGGCCCGACGGCGGTCCGGTCCGCGACGAGCGGCTGCGCGCCCGCGCCCTCGGCGCACACGTAGCGGCCGTTGACCTCGGCGCGCAGCGCGACCGCCCCGCCGCCGAGGTCCTCCAGCCGGAACCGTTCCCACGCGCCCACGGCGGCGCGGTTCGCGACGAGCGGCTGCGCCCCAGCGCCCTCGGCGCACACGTAGCGACCGTCGACGTCGGCACGCAGCGCCACGACCCCGCCGCCCAGCTCCTCGAGCCGGAACCGTTCCCACGAGCCGGCGGTCGGTCCGGCCGCGACGAGCGTGCCGCCGTCGGTCTGCCGGGCCTGGACGTACTGCCCGTTCGCGCGTGCCCGGAGGGTGACCAGCCCGGTCACGGGCCCCGGCCCGCCGCCGGCGACGGGCGGCGTCGGGCGCACGGCCGTGAGCGCGATCTCACCGCGCAGCAGGCGACCGCCGTCGTTCGTGAGGCGCAGGTAGTAGTCCGAGGAGCAGGCCGTGCCGTCCTCGTCGAGGGCGCGCATGCCCGAGCCTGCCGGCACGTCCGCCGCCGTCGCGGCCGTCTTCGCGATCTGGTTGCCCTCGTTGTACTCGTCGAACATGGAGACGTAGGCGCTCGCGACGCCCGCCCGCGCGTGGTTGTAGAACTGGCGCCACATGAAGTCGCCGTGCGCGCGCTGGCCCTCCTGGAGGTCGCCGGGCAGGACGCACGGCTGGTAGTCGATGCCGAGGCGCACGCACTCCGCGAGGTCGGGCACCGTGGCGCGCTGGTAGAAGTCGTCCGCGCCCGCGACGTTCCCGATCCGGCCGACGAGCCACGGCGAGATCATGTCGAACGACCGGTACACGCCCCCGAACCCGGGGCGCGAGTCTCCGGTCCCCTCGCGCCACCACGTCGGCACGCCGCCCATGACGTAGCACCCCTGCGCCTTGAACCAGTCGACGACCTCCTGGCACTCCTGCGGCGTGAACGGACGCTGGGCATCGTCGAACCCGAAGCCCCAGATGCCCACCATGGGTTTGCCGTTCTGCCGCGCGTACGCGGGCGAGGAGACGTGGGCCGACATCTTCGTCGTCCAGTCCTGCGTGATCTCGTTCCGCATCGCGTACCAGTCGCTCACGTCGTACATGACGTAGAACTTGACGCCCGCGCGCTCGGCGGCCGTGCGGGTGCGGCTCGCCATGACGTCGCGCGTCGGGCCCTCGCCGCCGAACGGGTTGAAGCGCTGGAGCGCGGCCGTGTGGATACCGTTCTCGGCCATCCACCGCAGGTGCGTGTCGACCGTCTGCTGGTCGTACGACGAGAAGAGGCGCGCGGGGCGGCCGTCGCCGAGCGCGGGGAACGCGGTCTGGTACGTCGTCGTGTACTCGCGGACGTCGGGCCACGACTTGATGACGGTGTTGGTGGTCGACGGCGCCTGGTCGGCCTGGCGGGCCCAGTGCCACCACGCGTCGATGGGGGCGCCGTCGCCCCGGCACGCGAACCAGCCCTGGTAGCCGGCGGTGATCTTGCCGACGACGTCTCCGGGCGGGCTCACCGCGACGGCGGCGCCCGGGAGGGCGGCTGCGGCCGGGCCGGAGGCGGAGGCGGAGGTGCCGACGGCGGCGGTCGCCGCGGCGGCGGCCGTCAGGCCGAGGAAGGAACGTCGGGTGAAGCTCATGTGCTCAAGTCCGTTTCTCTGGGGGCGCCGGCGCGACGTCGTCGTCGCCGCCGGCACGGTCGGTCACGTCTCGTGCAGAGCGTCGGCGAGCTACCCCCTCTCGCCGGGGACGGTCGTGAGCGGGACGGCACGCGGGCGGTCGGCGGCAGCGCCGACCTCCACGCGCGCCCCCGTGCGCGCGGCGTCGAGCAACGACTCCATGACGTCGAGCACGTGCTGGGCGAGCCGACCGCTCGCGCGCGGCTCGACGCCGTCGGGCGTGGCGACGAGGTCCGCGAGGCCGTACCCGCGCCCGGCGCCGGGGAACCCCGCGCTCACGGGAAGCTCGCGCCATGCGTCGGCAGCGCCCTCGGCGACGCCCCGGAGCCGGACGACGCCGTCGAACCCGTTCGGGTCGGGCACCTGGAGCGAGGCCAGCGTGCCGTGCACCTCGATCGGCGGCGCCTGGCTCGCGGGCGCGTCGAAGCTCATGACGAGGGTCGAGAGCGCGCCCGACGCGTGCGTGAGGACGCCCGTCACGTGCGTGTCCACGTCGACTGGGATCTCCTCGCCCGCGCGCGGACCCGAGCCGATCGTGCGCGTGGCGCGCGCCCGGCTCGACGCGCCGACCACGGAGGCCACCGGGCCGAGCAGGTGCACGAGCGCGGTGACGTAGTACGGGCCCATGTCGAGCAGGGGTCCGCCGCCCGGGAGGTAGTAGAAGTCGGGGTGCGGGTGCCAGCGCTCGTGGCCCGCGGTGACCATCGTCGCCGTCGCCGCGACGGGCGTGCCGAGCAGGCCGTCGTCGACCGCGCGTCGTGCGGTCTGGATGCCCGTGCCCAGCACGGTGTCCGGCGCGCACCCGACGCGCACGCCCGCGGCGTCGGCCGCGGCGAGGACCCGCGAGGCGGCGGCCCGGTCCGCGGCGAGCGGCTTCTCGCCGTACACGTCCTTGCCGGCCGCGACCGCCGCGAGCGCCACCTCCTCGTGCGCGGCGGGCGTGGTGAGGTTGAGGACGACGTCGACCTCGGGGTCGCGCACGAGCGCGTCCACGGTGAGGGCCCGCACGCCGTGCTCGGCCGCGACGGCTGCCGCGCGACCCGGGTCGAGGTCGGCGACGGCGACGAGCCGCAGACCGTCGAGCCGGGGCAGCGTCTCGAGGTACTGGCCGCTGATCGCGCCGCAGCCCACGATCCCGACGCCCGCCCCACGACCGGTCGCGCCGACGGAGACCTCGAGCGTCCGCGCCTCGGCGGTCACAGCGCGTGCTCCCGCCGGCTCGCCCAGAGCATCCCTCGCTCGACCATCGTGCGGACGGTCGGGTGCTCGAGGTCCTCGGGCCGGTGCCCGACGGTGCACACGAACACCCGGCCCGCGCCCCACCGCCGCGTCCAGACGGCGGGCGAGGTCGACGCGTCGTGCCAGGGGTCCTCGGGCCGGGCCTCGACGGTCGTCGTCGCGAGGACGTCGTCGTAGTCGTCGGTGAGGACCCAGTACTGCTCGGTGGTGATCTCGAAGTCGTCGAGCCCGGCCACGACGGGATGGTGGGACTGCTCCGGGACGACGCGCACCGCGTGCGTGACGAAGCTGTCCGTCTCGTCGCCGCGCAGCGGCCCGAGCGGGGTGCCGGGGCCGGCGGTGCGGCGCGGGTGGTGGGCGAACTGCCCGCCGACGAGGTGCGCGTACTCGCTGCTCGCGCGGTAGGAGTCGACGATGCCGCCGTGCCAGCCCGCGAGGCCCGTGCCCGCCTCGACGGCGGTGACGAGACCGGCGACCTGCTCGGCGCTGATCTCGCTCATGGTCACGCTCTGCACCACGAGGTCGACCTGCGCCATGGTGCGCGCGTCGGCGTACACGGCGGGCGACGGCTCGACGCGCACGACGTACCCCTGCGCGCTGAGGAAGGGGACGAACAGGTCGGTCGTCTCCTCGGGCCGGTGCCCGGACCAGCCGCCGCGGACGACGAGGGCGGTGGGCGGGGACGTGCGGTCGGTCATGCGACAGCCTCCTGGGCGGTCTCGCGCGGGGCGCGGGCAGTGGGGTCGGCGGACGGTTCGTGCTGGTTCACGGGGGGATCGCGGTGCGGTCCGGGCGAGAGGGTCAGACGCGCTCGACGTCGAACCGCACGGCGTAGGAGACGGACCCGCCCGGCGCGAGGACGGGCAGGACGCCCGCCTCGCGCGCGGCGACGCGGCCGCCGATCGCGGGGGCGTTCATGGGCTCGAGCCCGAGGACGTTCTGCCCGGGGGCGAACATCTTCCACTGGTAGAGCACGGGCAGGGTCGCGGTCGGGAACGAGACGGTCAGGCGCAGCCCCAGCTCGCGGTTCGTCACGACGGCGCGCCCGGTCCCTGGCGTGAGGTCGTGCCGGTGCACGCGCTGGCGGTAGCCGTCGGCGGGCGCGGTGATCTCGCGCCAGGGGTCGCCGACGGCGTCCGGCCCGTCGGGCTCGACGTGCTGCGACGAGACGTCGAGCTCCGCAGCCTCGGAGACGAGCGGCCACCCGAGGTTCGCGTGGTAGAGCACGAGGTGCGGCTCGGGGCGCCACCCCTCGTTGGTCACGGTGTCCTCGACGGTGACCGACGTCGTCCCCAGGCCCGCGCGGACCCGGCGCCGGAGCACGAGGTGCTCCTCGTGGAGCGACGCCTGGCGGACGACCCCCTCGACGACGACCTCGTCCCCCACGACGGCGGCGCGCTCCACGCTCGCCGGGACCGCGGTGAGCCGGCCGTGCTGCGGGAACCGTCGCCCGTCGTCCACCGTGGGCGACCCGACGTGGTCGAGGCCGCACGTGACGAGCAGCCCGCCACCGAACGTCGTGCCGAAGTCGTCGCCCTGGTAGAGCCCGGGCGCGGCGAGCCCCGCGGGGGCCATCCACGCGAGCGGGACGCCGTGCACCGTGACCTGGCCGAGGTCGAGCGCGCGGTCGGGCAGCACGTCGAGCTCCAGCCCGCCGCCCGTCACGACGCGCACGCGGCGCGCCCCGCGGGCCGGGCCGTCGGCGTCGACGAGCTGCTCGACGCGCGCGACCTGGCCGAGCCACCCGGCGCGCCGCCGGACCTCGCCGGGGTCCGCCCCGTGGATCGTCCCGGGTTCGTCGCCCGCTGCCGTCATGTCCTGCGTCCTCTCCTGCGGGCCCCCTGCGGGCCCGTCCGTGCGCGGCGGGGTCCGGGTCGCCCCGGACCCCGCCGTCGTGCCGGCCGCGCGGGTGCGCGGCCGGGATGCGTCAGCCGCAGCGCACGGCGTCGTACGGCGCCGTGAGGACGACGTCGCCGCCGTCCGCGGTGACGGTGACCTGCGCCGCGCCCGCCTCGACCGCCGTCGCCCGTGTCGCGAACGACTGGTAGGCGCTCTTCCCCGGGGCGACGTCGTCGACCGTGCGCTCCCCGAACGGCGTCGCGAGGCGCACCGTCACGGGGTCGTCGCCCCCGTTGCGGGCGCGGACCGCGACGTACGCGCGGCCCGCGAGGCACCGCCCGGTCGCCTCGACCTCGACGTCCGTCGTCGGGGCGACGACGAACGTGGCCGTGAGCGACGTGTCGGCCGCGAGCGCGAACGCGTATCGCGCGTCGCGGGAGACCACGGCGCCGGAGGCGTCGCGCCAGCCGGCGAACGCCGACCCGTCGGCGGGCTCGGCGACCACGGCCACCGCGCTCCCCGTCTCGTACCGGCCCGGCTCCGCCTCGTTGCCCTCGACGCGCACGGTCCCGGCGGCACCCTCCGCGGCGTCCGCCGCGACGCCCAGCGCCGACGTCGCCATGTGGATGGCGAGGGGGTTGACGATCGTCACCGGGCCACGGCTCGTGGTGCCGTTGAACCGCATGAGGTTGACGACGCTCACCGTGCTCGACGCGTCCGCGTCGACGGTGTGCCCGCCCGGGCCGAGGTTGTCCGTCCCGAGGTTGAACGCCCGGACCGTGGCACCCTCGCTCGCGACGATGCCGTCGTGCGTGCCGTACGCGAACGTGTTGAGCACCGTGAGGTCCTGCGACCCGGTCGCCCGCACGAGGACCTCGCGCTCGCGCGCGACCGGGTCGATGACCTGGCCGAACAGGTCGGCCCCCTCGACCCAGCCCGGCAGCCCGTACGCGAGGCGCGTGATGACGTTGCCGTTGGACAGCACGTTCTCGACCGTGCCGCCCGCGTTGGCGCCGACGCGCACGCCCTCGGAGAGGAAGAGGCCGACCGCGCGCCGCACGAGGAACCCGTCCGCCGCGGCGGTGAGGTCGATCGCGTTCCACGCGTTCGTCAGGCCGACGTTCACGACGTAGGCCCCCGGCGCGTCGCCGCGCACGGCGAACGGGTAGGACCGGACGCCGTCCGGGCCGGCCGGGTTGTTCTCGGGGTGGAAGACGCGCAGCCCGCGCAGGCCCGCGTCCTCGCCCGCGAGGGTGACGAACGCCGTCTCGTCGACCGACGGGTCGGGCTCGCCCGGCGCCGCCGGCGCCACGCCGCCCTCGTACGCGAGGAGCACGGTGCCGCCGCTCAGCTCGAGCGAGTCGCGGTTCGCGACGCCCGCGGAGCCGCGCAGCTCCACGCCCGCGGGGACCGTGAGGTGGCCCCGCACGGTGTACCAGCCCGCGGGCAGGTACACGACGCCGCCGCCCGCGGCCGCGGTGTCGTCGAGCGCCGCCTGGATCGCCGCCGTCACGTCGACGTCGGAGATCCGGCCCGGCGTGCGGGGCACGTCGTACGGGGTCTTCGTCACGTCGACGAGCCGCTCGGCCGGACGCGGCGCGAGGACCGTCCCCGGGGTCGCGGGGACCCCGTCGGCCGGGCCGTCGAGCACGTGCACGGTGCCCTCCAGGGCGCCGTCCACGTCGGTGCCCGTGAGCTTGACGTAGCCGCCCGACGTGTTGCGGACCGCGGCCTCGGAGCCCTCCAGGGTGCCGCCCGCGAAGGCGGTGCCCCAGCGGTCGTCGGAGACCTCGACCTGGACGGCGACGTCCGTGCGGCGCACCTCGGTGTCGAGGAAGGAGCCGGTGAAGCTCGCGCGCTGACCCTTGACGATGCGGATGCCGACCGCGTAGTCCGCGACCGTGATCCCGGAGAACTCGTCCCACTCCAGGTCGCCGAGCACCAGGCCCGTGCCGTGCTCGCGCGTCCACGCGTCGAGGACCGCACGCTCCGGCGCGTCGTACGCGGCGCCCGCACCGGCCCAGACGCCGTTGTCGAACGTCACGTCCTGCCACGTCCCGACGTCGGCGCCGTTGTAGGCGACGACGCCCTCGAGGAGCGCGGTCCCGACGACGTCGCGCACGTTCGCGATCTCGTGCACCTGCGAGCCCGGACCGCCCTCGCCGCGGTCGTGCGCCATCGTGGAGATCCCGATGCCGCGGTACGAGTTGAGCATCGTCACGTGCTCGACGCTGCTCATCATGTAGTTCTGCTCGCCCTGCCACGCGCGGCCCGGGAGCTCGACCGTGAAGCCGTAGGGCACGGGGTCCGCCGCGTCCTGGCCGGGGTAGTACGTCGTGACGCCGACGACGCCGGCGTTCCCGCCCACGCGGAACAGGCTGGGTCCGTCGTCGCCCGACGGCAGGTCCGCGACGACGACCGTCCCGTCGAGAGGGTCGGCGTCGGGCGAGACCGCGCGGTCGGGGTGGTCGCCGCGCAGCGTGCAGTGCGGGAGCACCTCGAGCGTGCCCGTGACGCGGTACGTGCCCGCGGGGAGCCACACCGTGCCGCCCGTCGCGTCCTGGCACGCGTACAGCGCCGCCTGGATCGCCGCGGTGGAGTCCGCCTCGCCCGTGGGGTCGGCGCCGAAGTCCGTGACCACCTGGTCCGCGACCACGACGTCCTCCGTCGGGAACACGGTCTCGACGAGGCGGGGGTCGACCGGGACGGCCGGGGCCCGGCGCACCTCGAGGTCCGTCAGCGCGAACGTCGCGCGCTGCGTCGCCCGCTCGTCGAGCGCGAGGCGCACGTAGCGGGCGTCGACCGGCTCGAACCGGGTGCGCACCCCCGTCGCGTCGATCGCGCCGGCGCTCGCGACCTCGTCGTAGGTCGTGCCGTCCGTCGACACCTCCACGCGGTAGACGTGCGCGTAGTCCGGCGTCCAGCGCACGAGCACCTCGTCGATCTTGGTGACGGCGCCCAGGTCGACCTGGACCCACTCGGCGTCGCCGTCGCGCGCGGAGGTCCACGCGGTGCCCCGGTCCCCGTCCGTCGCCGCCGCCGCGGGGCCGCCCGAGCTCACGGTCACGGGCTTGCCGCGCGCGAGGTCGGTCGTGACCTGCGACGCGAGGAAGTCCTCGAGCGCGTCCTCCAGGGCCGTCGTCGCGGCGTCCACCGCGTCGCCGTTCGCGTCCGGGTCCTGCGCGACGGCGTCGGCCGCGTCGATCGCGGCGCGCAGCCCGGCGCGCGAGCCCGCCGGGTACTGGCCGTCGCGCTCGCCCTCGCGTGCGGCGGCGTACGTGACGTCGGCCCGCTCGACGAGCCGTCGCAGCGCGATCGCGGGGTCCACCTCGCGCGGGACGACGGTCACCGCGAGCGAGTCGATCCGCACGTCCTGCGGCGACCCTTCGACGGAGAGCCGGAAGTCGGAGCCGTTGGAGCGGTTGGTGAGGATCGCGTCGTCGAGCAGCCACGAGCGCGAGACCCACGAGCCGTCGGTGCCGAGCGCGAGGCGCGGGGACGGCTTGAACATGTGCGGGATCGTGTCGCCCGGCGAGTCGTACTGGAGGAACATGTCGCCGCCGCCCTGCTGCACGGTCGCGTCGACGAGCACGCGGTCGCGCGTGTCGAGCGCGTACGCGTCCGAGACGTTCGCGTAGACGAAGTTGGTGCCCTGCGCCCGGCCGGTCTGCCAGTACCCGCGCCCGTCCGCGGTCCCCGTGACGAGACCCGCCGTCGCGTCGCCCGCGCGCACGGCGATCCCGCGCTCGGCGACGGTCGGGCCGAGGTCCACGCTCGTGCCCTGCGCGACGACGCGCACGGACGCGACGGAGAGCTCGCCGTCGGTCGCGGCGAGCGACACCTCGGGGTCTCCGCCCGCTTCCGTCCCCGGTCCCAGCGCCCCGGCGGGGAGCGCGACGACGGTCGACGTCCAGCCGTCGCCGTCGGCGTCCGCCTCCGGCGCGCCCGCACCGAGCACCGAGCCGTCGGCCGCGGTCGCGACCATCTGCTCGCCCGCACGGTGGTCCACCACGAGGTACCCGGGCACGTCGGCGAGGCGCCCGACGTACGCGTCCGCGACGTCGAGCGCGATCCGCTCGGCGCCGGCCGCGGCGTCGGTGCGCCAGAACGCGCGACCACCCTCCTCGCCCGTCGCCTGCGCCCCGGTCGTCGGCGCGGTCGCGACCGCGATCCCGTGCGTGCGCGGGGTCGTCGACAGGTCGGCGCCCACCCCGACCGGGTAGCGGTCGACGTCGACCACCGGGCTCGCGACGGCGGGGGCCACGAGCCCCGTCACCGCCATGACGAGGGCCGCGCCGGTGGCGACGACCCGTCCTGCTCCAGCATGCATGCTCATCCTCAACACCCTTGTTCTCGGACTGACTGACGCGTGCGTGCTCAGGGGGTCAGGCGCTCACCCCCTCGGCCGGCGCCTCGCTCGTGGGGTCGAGCGCGTCGCCCGTGCGCCAGTCGTGGCGCGGGACGAACCCGAACAGCTCGCGCACCGCGGTCGTGTCGATGACGGACGCGAACCCGTCGAGGGGCCGCGTCACGCGGGAGCCCGGGTGGAAGCGCTCGAGGAGCTCGGCCGTGGGGACGTCGCTCGTCGTGTCGGGCGCGGCGACGTTGACGACGTGGTGGCCGGTGACGCCCGACGCGAGGATCGCGCGCACCACGTCCACCGCGTCGCGCGTGTCGAGCCACGTCCACAGCTCCTGCCGGATCGCGCCCGGGTCGCGGTGGGCGAGGTCGACCCACTCGCGCAGCCGGTCGCCCGACCCGACGAACGGCATGCGCAGCATGGTCGTCGGCAGGCCGTAGCGCCGCGTGACGTACTCCCCCACCTGCTCGGACAGGAGCTTCGACAGCGCGTACGCGTCCACCGCGACCGACTCCTGCGCCTCGTCGACCGGGACGTAGGCGGGCGAGAGGTGCCGGCCCGCCCACGGGTACCCGTACGCCGAGAACGACGACGCCGCGACGGCGACGCGCACGCCCGCCCGGCCCGCGCCGTCGAGCACGCAGAACGCGCCCTGCACGTTCTGGGCGACCGTCTCGTCGTCGGGCACCTGGCCCGGCGAGGCGATCGCCGCGAGGTGCACGACGCCGTCGACGGCGGGCGCGTCCGGACCCTGCCCCGCACGGAGCGCGGCGTCGACGAAGGTCGCGTCGCGCGTGTCGCCGACCAGGCTCGCGACGGCCGTCGGCGCGTCGAACGGCGCGCGGTCGGTGGCGACGACGCGGTACCCCGCGGCGGCGAGACGCGGGACGGCGACCCGCCCGATGACCCCGGCGGCCCCCGTGACGAGGAGCGTGGCCCCGGGCAGGAGGGCGGGCCCGGTGGGCGCGTCGGTGGACGTGGTGGAGTGCATGGCGTGGTTCCGATCTGTGCGGTGGTGCGTGCTGCGCGGTCGGGGCCGAGAGGCCCCCGGGTCACCCCTTCACGGCACCCACCAGGCCGTTGACGAAGTACCGCTGCGTCGCGAGGAAGAGGATGATCACCGGGATCACGACGATCAGCGCGCCCGCCATGAGCTGGTTGTACTGGACGACGTTCGACGACTGGAGCTGCTGGAGCGCGATGGGGAGCGTGAACGTCGACGGGTCGTTGAGCGACACCCGCGACAGCAGGTACTCGTTCCACGTGGGGATCGCGGTGAGCAGCGCGATCGTGATGATCGCGGGTCGCGCGAGCGGCACGTAGACGCGCGCGAAGATGCGCAGCTCGCCCGCGCCGTCGACCCGCGCGGCGTCCCGCAGCTCCCCGGGCACGGACTGGAACGCGTTGGTCAGCAGCAGGATCGACAGCGGCGCGGTGCCGTTGACGAACGGCAGGATGAGGCCGAGGTGCGTGCCGAGGATCCCGAGCTGGTTCTCGAGCAGCACGATCGGCAGGAGCGTCACGACGCCCGGCACGAACAGCAGCACGAGGAACAGGCGGAAGAACGCCTGCCGCCCCGGGAAGCGCAGCACCGCGAACGCGTACGACGCGGCCGAGTACACGACGACGACGCCGAGCGTCGTCAGGCCCGTCACCTTGACGCTGTTGAGGAAGTAGTCGAAGAAGTGCAGCCGGCTCCACGTGTCGACCAGGGTCGAGAGCGTCGGCTCGGCGGGGACGAGGTTGCCCCCGCCCATGACGATCTCCTGCTGCGTCTTGAACGCGGCCGAGACCATCCACAGGAACGGGTACAGGCTCACGACGGCGTACCCGACGAGGAGCACGCCCACCACGACGCGCGCGACGACCACCTTGGCGGGGGTGCCGCGACGGCGCGGGGTGAGGGCGGGCACGTCGGGGAGCTGCGTGCGGTCGGCGACGGTGGTCATCACTTCTCCCTCGTGACGCGCTGGTTGACGATCGCGACGGCGAGCGCGGCGAAGAACAGGAGCCAGCCGAGCGCGCTCGCGAGGCCGAGGGTCGGGGCGAGCTGCTGCTGGAACGCGAGGTCGTACGTCTCGAGGCCGAGGACGTTCGTACGACCGGCCGGGCCGCCGTTCGTCATGATGAGGAAGATCTGGAAGCCCTGGAGCGCGTCGCGCACGTTGAGCAGCATGATGACGGCGGTCGTGCCCTTGAGGAGCGGCAGCACCACGGAGAAGTTGGTGCGCCACCACCCGGCACCGTCGAGCTGGGCCGCCTCGAGGACCGACGAGTCGATCGACTGGAGGCCCGTCAGGTAGAGGAGCATCGCGACCGGGACCCCGGACCAGACCATGATGACGATGAGCGTCGGCAGCGCCGTGGACGGGTTGCCGAGCCAGCCCTGCGGCTGCGCGAGGCTGCCGAGGCCGAGCGCGCGCAGCAGGAGGTTGATCGCGCCGTTGGGCTCCAGCACGTACTGCCAGGCCATGTAGACCGCGATGCCCGCCGTGACGTACGGGACGAAGTAGACGGAGCGCAGGACACCGGCGAACCGGCGCGCCTGGTTGAGCACGATCGCGAGCGGGAACGCCACCGCGAGGATGAGGATCGGCACCGCGATCATCACGACGAGCGTGTTGAGCGCGGCGCGGTGCACGACCGGGGCGTAGATCGGGCTCGCCCACAGCAGGTCGGCGTAGTTCTTCAGCCCGACCCACTCCCACGTGGGCGTGAGGCCGTTCCAGCGCACGAACGAGAGCTGGGCGCCGAAGAAGAGCGTGTACACGCCCATGACGAGGAACAGCAGGAGCGCGGGAGCGATGAAGACGTAGCCCCACGCCACCTCCTTGCCGCGGTAGCGCATCTTCTGCCGGCCGCGGCGCCGGCCGCCGCCGACGCTCCCGTGGGCGGGAGCGTCGGCGGCGATCGTCGCGGGGGTGGTCACTTCGACTGCGACCAGAACGTGTCGATGAGCGTGGCCACGGTCGTCGAGACGGTCGCGACGTCCTGCGTCGCGAGCGGCGTCAGCTCCATGACGGCGTCGCCCACCTGGGCCGCGTCGTACGCCGCGGGGCGGTACGACGTGTCACCGGGGTTGTAGGCGTTCTCGCCCTCGCCGAACGCGCCGATCATCGCGCCGAGGACCGGGCCGACGGTCGAGGACGGGTCGTCGCCGAGGTCGACGGGCGGGACGTCGAGCGCGTCCTTCGCGAACGTGGCCGCCACGTCCTGCTCGGACAGGTACTTGATCCACTGGAGCGCGCCGTCCTTGTTGCCCGTGGTCGCGGAGACCGACAGGCCGGTGAGGCCGAACGGGGCGAGCTGGAGGTCGTCGATCGCGCCGCCCTCGGGAGCCGGGACCGGGAAGGTCACGATGTTCTCGGCGTCCATCCCGTTCTGGGCGAGGAAGGCGAGGGTGAAGGTGCCGCCGATGTCGAACGTCGACTTGCCCTGCGCGAACGCGATGTCCGCGTCGTCGATCGTCAGCGACTGCGTGCCCGGCATCCAGTACGGCTGGATCTGGTTGTACGTCTCCAGCACCTTGACACCGTGGGGCGACGCGAAGTTCTTGGCCGGGTCCTGGCCGAACAGGGCGCCGAAGTCGTCCTTGCCGAGCTGGCCGTAGGCCATCGGCTGCATGAGCCACTCGAGGCCCGTCGTGGACGACTGGAAGCCGATGCTCACGCCGCCGTCGTCGGGGTTCGTCTTCTTGACGGCGTCGAGCGCCGCGACGAACTCCTCCCACGTCGTGGGGGCCTCGGTGACCCCGGCCGCCTCGAGGCGCTCCTTGTTGGCGTAGACGATGCCGAACGTGCCGATCGTGAAGGGCACGGAGAACCGCTGACCCTCCTCGATCCCCGCGGTCTTGGAGCCCTCGGCGAGCGACTGCTCGTAGTACGCCGGGGTGACGGTCCCGTCCTCCGCGACGGCGGGCAGGAAGCGCGAGCTCCAGTCGTCGTCGACGTCGTCGGACAGGTCCTCGAGCAGCCCGGCGCCCCCGAACGTGAAGTCGTCGCCGTGCGTGTGGACCTCCATGACGTCGGGCAGGTCGCCCGTCTGCGCGGCCGCCTGGACCTTGGTGATGAACGCGTCGTCGGGGGTGTACGCCTGCACGTCGACCGAGATCCCGGTCTCCTCCTCGAACGTCTTCGCGGCGTTCTGGAGAGGCTCGACGTGGGACTGCTTGAAGGTCCACATGGTCAGGCTGTCGGGGTCGCCCTCGCCGGAGCCGCCGCCGTTGCCGCCGCCACCGGCCGGCCCGCTGCACGCGGCGAGCGCGCCGGCGAGCAGGGCGGAGGTGGCGATGGTCGCGGTGATGCGGGCGGGGAACGGACGACGTCGGTGTCGGTTCACGGGAAGCCTCTCGGTCCACGGGCGACGCCGGGGCAGCGTCGCGGTTCCGGAAACATAAATCAATTCGATGTACAGTGTCAACGACGGCGACCGGACACCCCGTGGTCCCGGCCCCGTCCACCGTCGCGCGGACCGTCCCGCGCACCCCCGAACCCGCGGAACGAGGTCACCGATGACAGCAGCGCAGCAGCCCGGCACGGACGGCACCGGAGCCGACCTCCTCGAGGTCGGGACCGAGGTCGTCCGCGAGGCCGCCCGGGAGGTCCTCGCCCCGGCGCCGTGGACGCCCGAGCGCTCGGGCACCGGCGACGAGGGCCTGCGGATCACCGCGGTGCGCACGTTCCTCACGGGCCCGCAGGGCTGCCCGTACGTCGTGGTGCGGGTCGAGACCAACCAGCCCGGCCTCTACGGGCTCGGCGACGGCAGCGACCCGCAGCGCCCCCTCGCGACGCGCACTGTGATCGACGAGTACCTCGGCCCGATGCTCGTGGGTCGCGACCCCTCGGACATCGAGGACCTCCACCGCCTGCTGCTCAACAGCGGCTACTGGCGCGGAGGCTCCATCGAGCACAACGCCCTCGCGGCGGTCGACGTCGCGCTCTGGGACCTCAAGGGCAAGGTCGCCGGGCTCCCCGTCCACCAGCTCCTCGGCGGAAAGGCCCGCGCCTACGCCGACGCGTACACGCACGTCGACGGCGCCGACGCCGCCGAGGTCGCCGAGAAGGTCCTCGCCGCCGTCGACCGCGGCTACCGGCACGTGCGCGTCCAGGTCGCCGTCCCCGGACGCGACACCTACGGCACCGCACCCCGCGACGAGGCCGAGGCCGCGCGGCGTCGGGCCCGCACCGACCGCTGGGACACGCTCGCCTACCTGCGCCACGTGCCCGGCATCCTCGCCGACGTGCGCGACCGCGTCGGTCCCGACGTCGAGCTGTTGCACGACGCCCACGAGCGCATGACCCCCGCCGAGGCGCGGCAGTTCGTGCGCGCCGTCGAGGACGCCCACCTGTACTTCCTCGAGGACGCGCTCGCGCCGGAGGACGCCGCCCACTTCCCCGAGCTGCGCGCCGCCGGCACCACCCCGCTCGCGGTCGGCGAGCTCTACCACGACCCCCGCGCCTACCTCCCGCTGGTCGCGGGCCGGTCGATCGACTTCGCGCGCCTCCGCATCCCCACGCTCGGCGGGCTCACGCCCACGCGCAAGCTCGTCGCCGTGTGCGAGATGTTCGGGGTGCGCACCGCGCCGCACGGGCCGGGCGACGTCACGCCCGTCGGGATGGCGGCCAACATGGCGCTCAACATCTCCTCCCCCGCGTTCGGCGTCCAGGAGGCCGCGACCTTCCGCGACGCGACGCTCGAGGTCTTCCCCGGCGCCCCCGTCCCGACCGACGGCCACCTGCTCGCGCCCGAGGCCCCCGGGCTCGGCGTCGACTTCGACGAGGCCGCGGCCCGGAAGTACCCCGTCGGCGCCCCGCTGGAGCACGACCGCTGGGCGCTCCTGCGCGCCACCGACGGCAGCGCCCACCGCGCCTGACGCGACGACGGGACCCGGTGCCCGCAGGCCGGGTCCCGTCGGACTGCCCGGCGCACGTCGAGCGCGGGGCTCTGGCCGCTGCGTCGCGCCCGCGGGAGAGCTCGACGTTTTGTTTTGCGGGGTTGTGCAATATGGTGCGAGCCCCTACCTTGAGCCCCACTGTCCGATGTTCGACGACGAACGTTGAGGGGAAGCAGTGACTCGTCCCGGAACGACGCGGGCCTCGGTGCCCGCCGCGGTGTGATGGTGCGCCCCTCCCGTCGTGCGGGTGCCTTCGTCGGAGTCCTCGTGGGGACGCTGTTGCTGGCCGGTTGCGGCGGCTCCGGCTCCGACGACATCCCGCAGTTCGACGCGATCAACGCCGACGAGGACCTCTCCTCGGCTGGTCCGGAGCAGCGCGAGGCGCTGACTGACGGCGAGGTGACCCAGGACGAGTACACGGCGGGGTTC
Organism: Cellulosimicrobium sp. I38E; assembly: GCF_001647255.1. Lineage (NCBI taxonomy): Bacteria > Bacillati > Actinomycetota > Actinomycetes > Micrococcales > Promicromonosporaceae > Cellulosimicrobium > Cellulosimicrobium sp. I38E. The sequence continues at coordinate 32,113 of NZ_LUAZ01000039.1, read as the reverse complement.
GAGAGGTTTCGGGCGTGTCTGCGCGCTGAGGGTTACGAGCTTCGTGACGTCGAGCTCGTCGGGGTGGTGTGGCAGGGCGGGATCCCGGCCGAGGCGGTCGACTCCGGAGTCGAGAAGACCTGCTACGACCGCGACCTCAAGTTCGTCGACGTCGTCTGGCAGTCCTCGAACCAGGAGGAGACGTCGCTGCTGGACGCGCTGAGGTACTGCCTGCAGGAGCGCGGGCTGGGCGTCCCGTCGACGCTCGCGGAGGCGCAGCGCGCCGTGGCCGGCGCCGGGCTGGACGAGGCGTCGTGCGTCGCGGAGTACGACGCCCTGTGAGGAGCGACCGGTCCCGTGGCTGGGTGCGCCTGGTGCCGTTGGTGGCGCTGTGGGCCGTGCCCGTGGTCGCCGTCGCCGTGGCGTTCCCGCTCGTCGACGCCGCGGAGGAGCGGAGCGTCGCGGTGCCGGCGCCGACGGTCGTCGAGGTCGGCGCCCGTTCCGACGACGGACGGACCGCGGTCGAGGTCGCGACGGTGCGCGCCGTGGCGCCCGAGGTGCGCGCTCCCGCGGGGGGCGTCGTCACGGCCCTCGCCGAAGCGGGTCCCGTCGAGGTCGGGCAGGCGCTGTTCGCCCTCGACGGCGTCGACGTGCTCGTGTACCGCGGCAGCCCGTTGTGGCGCGACCTGCGTTCGGGCGACCGCGGTACGGACGTGCGCGCGCTCGGGGACTACCTCGTGTCGCTCGGGTACCTGGACGCCGACCGCGTCGACGACCGGTTCGGCCCGGCGACGCGCGAGGCGGTCCGGGCGCTCCAGGAGCGCCTCGGGGTCTCCCGGGACGGGGAGTTCCACCTCTCGTACGTGGTACGCGTCGACGACGCCGTGCCCGCGGTGACCGGTCCGCTCGTCGGCCTGGGGGACCGGGTCGAGGCGGGCGACGCGGTGCTGGAGGGCTCGCAGCCCGTGGAGGCGCTGACCGTGGCCCCGATCGCCGAGGGCGGCGGTCTCGGCCGGCTCGCTCGGGAGCCGGTCGTGCTGCGCCTGGGCGAGGTCGAGGTACCGATGTCGAGCGCGGCGCCCCAGGGCGCCGAGCTGGACGGCGTCGTGGCGGCGCTCGAGGAGGCCGCGGCCGCGGGCACGCTCGAGCGGATCGTCGACGAGGCGACCTCGACCGTGCGCTACCGGGGCGCGATCCTCGCGCTCCAGGACCCTGCGGAGCGCGGTGCCGTCCCGTCGACGGCCGTGCGCGTGGACCACGACGGCACGACGTGCGTCCTGCTGAGCGACGGCTCCACGGCCGCGGCGCAGCCCCGCCGGCTCGAGGTCGCGGAACCCGGGAACGAGCTCGCGACGGTGCTCGTCGACGCCGACCTCGTCGGCTCCCGCGTGCTGCGCGACGCGACGCAGGCCACCGGTACGTCAGGGTGCGGGTAGCGGCGTGCGCGTGGACGTGATCGACGCCGCCATCGCGTTCGGGCCCGTCCCGGTGTTCGGCGGGCTGACCGCGACGTTCGAGCCCGCGCGCGTCACCGCGCTCGTCGGACCGTCGGGGAGCGGCAAGTCGTCGCTGCTCGCCGCGGTCGCGGGGTACCAACGGCTCGAGACGGGCCGCATCGAGCTCCACGGACCCGACGGGTCGGCCAGGCCGCCCTCGCCCGGCGTCGTCGCCTGGGTCCCCCAGGGGTCCAACGCGCTGGGGCGGCGCACGGTCCTCGACAACGTCCTCGTCGCACCGCTCGCGGCGGGCCGCCCCGGACGAGAGGCCCGGGACACCGCGCGCGCCGCGCTCGACCAGGTCGGGCTCGCGGACCGGGCTGGCGAGCAGGCCCGGCGCCTGTCCGGCGGCGAGCTCCAACGGGTCGCGCTCGCGCGCGCTCTCGCGTCGGGCAAGGAGCTCATCCTCGCCGACGAGCCGTCGGCCAACCTCGACGCCGCCAACACCGAGCTCGTCGCCCGGATCCTCGCCGGGCTCGTCTCGCACGCGACGATCGTCGTCGCGACCCACGACCCGGTGCTCGTCGCCGCCGCCGACGCGACCGTCCCGCTCCGGCGGGAGGCGGTCGTCCGTGCGTGACGGTTGGCGCGTCGCCGACCTCGCGCGCGAGGCCCTGCGCAACACCCTCGGTCGCTCGGCACGGCTGCTTCCCGCGGTCGCGCTCGCCGTCGTCCTCGGGTCGGGCACGGCGGCCTTCGTCGCGCTCGAGACCGCGTCGCTCCAGGACGAGCTGGAGGACCTCGCCGAGCGCGGGCGCGGCGTCGTCAGCTACATGCAGGCGAACCCCGACCAGCCCGCCCTCGTCTCACGCGCGTCGTGCGAGGCGCTCGCGGGAGCGCCGGGGGTCGAGGCCGCGGGAGCGGTCGTCCCGGGCGGCAGCGTGCTCGTCGTACCCGTCGGGCCGGACGTCCCCGTGCAGCGTGCGTCGACGACCCTCGTCCCCGGGCTCGCCGACGTCGACGCCCTCGTCGGCGCGGGCCTGCTCGACCGGACCGGGCCCGCGGACCAGCGAGTTCTCGTCGGCGACGGCGCGCTCGACTCCGCGCGGACCCCGGTCCTGCGCGAAGGGGTCGGGACGGGCCGTTCCCTGACGGTGCCCCTCCGACCCGACGACACCCAGGTCGAGCGCTGCGTCGTCGTGCTCGATCCCCTCGTGGCCCTCGACGACGTCGCCGCGACCCAGATCGCCTCGCTGCACGTCAGCGGCAACGCCGTGGTCGGCACCGAGGCGCTGCGGGCGACGAGCGACCCGGTGCAGGAGTTCCTGGACCGGCCGAGCCGCTTCCTGCCCGTGCTCCTGGGGCTCCTGGGCGCCGTCACCACCGCCGTCACGTACCGGCTGCGCGCGAGCGAGCTCGCGGTCTACCGGCTCTCGGGCACGTCCGCGCGCTCGCTGCTCGTCCTCGTCGCGCTCGAGACCCTCCTCGTCGCGGGCGTCGCCACGACGGCGGCGACGCTGGCCGCCGTCGTGCTCCACGCCCGGTACCTCGATACGACGACGCCCGTCCTGTGGGGGCTGGTCCTCGCCGGGACCTGGGCCGTCGTCACCCTCGCTGCGACCGCGGACCTCGCGCTCCGGCGCCCGACGGACCTCGCGAAGGACCGCTGAGCCGGATCGGCAGCACCTCGCGCTCAGCCGAGGAGGAGTGCCTGGGGCTGGGGCGAGAGCGTCTGGTCGAGGACGAGGCAGGCGGCGCCGACGGCGCCGACGTCCTCGCCGAGGTGCGTGCTGACGACGCGGATGTCGTGCATCTTGTCGACGAACGGCGAGCTGGAGATCATCGGCTCGACCGTCGCGAAGAACCGCCGCGAGAGCAGGGGCCAGTTGGGGCCGCCGAACACGACGAGCTCGGAGTCGAGGAGGGCCGCAGCCGCGGCGACGCCCGTGCCGACGCGGCGCGCCCACCGGTCGATGATGACCTGCGCCCCGCGCTCCCCCGCCGCGGCGAGGCCGACGAGCCGGGCGAGCTGCTCGCCCTCGACGCTCGGGCCGCGGCCGGGGACGGCGTCGAGCACGCCTGCCGAGACGGCCTCGTTGACCAGGGCGCGCGTGGTGCAGTTCGCGTCGAGGCCGCCGACCTCGCCGGCGTTGCCGGACGCGCCGCGCAGCACGACGTCGTCGACCACCACGCCCATGCCCGACCCGGCGCCGAGGTAGAAGAACAGGAAGTTGCCGGAGTGGGTCGCCGCGCCCGCCCACCGCTCGGCGACGGCAGCGGCGATGACGTCCTTGTCCATGAGGACGGGGAGCCCGGTCGCCTCGGCGAGGCGGTCGCGCAGCGGGACGCGCCCCCACCCTTCGAGGCGGGGCGGGTCGACGACGGACCCGCTCGCGAGGTCGATCGGCCCCGGCACGGCGATGCCGAGCCCGAGGATGCGGTCCCGGTCGGCGCCGGACGCGTCGATGACGGCGTCGATCGTCTCGGCCATCGCGGCGATGGTCGACTCCTGGTCGACCACCGCGGGCGTGGGGCGCCGGAGGCTGTGGACGACGCGCCCGGCGAGGTCGAGCACCACGTACGTGATCACGGCCGGGTCGAGGTGGACGCCCAGCGCGTACCGGCCGCCGGGGACGATCTGGAGCACGGTGCGGGGCTTCCCCGCGCGGCCGCTCTTCTTGCCCGCCTCGGCGACGAGCCCCGACTCGAGGAGCCGGCGGCAGATGTTCGACACGGTCTGGGCCGACAGGCCCGTCGCCCCGGCGAGCTCGACGCGGCTCAGTCCTTCCGGCGCGCGCCGGATCGCGTCGAGGATGACGGACTCGTTGAAGTCGCCCATGCGCGGCAGGTTGGTGCCGCGGCGCGCCGCGGACTGCGCGCCTGCCTGCGGCTCCGCCTGGTCGATCGTCACGCCCTGCCTCCTTGCTCGCGCCCGGTCGACGACGACCGGGCCGGGCGCCCGCCCCGCCACATCTTCCCACCGGCGCGCACGATCCGGCCCCTCACGCGACCTGTCGGGCGAGGAGGAGCGACCAGGGCGCGAGCGTGCGCTCGACCCGCAGGACGCCGTCGGCCGGGACGACGACGGACTCGCGCCGCGTCGCGCGGGCGGCGGCGTCGAGGAGCGCGGTCTGCTCGCGCGTCGGGGACGACGGCGCGCCCATCGCGCGCCACGCGGCGACCGGGTTGGCGTGCTCGGGGTCGAGCGTCTCGAGCTCGACGACGGCGCCGGGCGCCAGGCCCTCGACGACGAGCGCGACGTCGCGGGGCGAGCCGGCCGCCTCCGTCTCGTCGGCGACGGTGCGGTCGTCGAACGAGGCGGGGACCGAGCGCGTGACCTCGGCCGGGTAGTGGTGCACGAGGGCCGTGACGCGGCCGGTCGCGTCGTGGCGCGTCACGACGCCGTCGTCGGCCGTCGCGAGGAGGGTGTCGCCGAGCGCGTGCAGCATGCGGTAGGCGTGGAACGTCGGCTTGGGCACGCCCTGGAGCGTGATCATGCCGAACCCGCCGTGGAACATCTCGTCGCCCGCGCCGCCCTCCTCGAAGACGTCGGTGAACGTCCAGTAGGCGAGCGAGTCGACCGTCCCGATCGAGCGGAGCACGGACCGGACGACGTAGACGGCGGCGGGCACGGTGTCGTGCGTGAAGTCGCGGGGCGAGGACGACGAGTTCCACTCGGTCAGGTGGATCTCGGCGTCGGGGAACGCGCTGGCGTCGACCAGGCGGCGCAGGAGGGCGAGGTCCTTGGGGGTCGCGTCGACCTCGCGGGTCAGGCGCGCGCCCTGGCCGTGCTCGTCGAGCGCCCAGTCCGTGGGGTACGGGTGGGTCGAGACGAAGTCGACCGGCAGGAGTTCACGCTCACAGAAGTCGAGGAACGCCTCGAGCCAGACCGGCTTCCAGTCGAGGGAGTCGAGGTCGGCGCCGAGCGTGGCCTCGTGCACCTGGAAGTCCTCGGTCTCGCCGTCGAAGCGCGCGTCGGGCACGAAGTTCGACGTCGCGGGCCCGCCGACGCGCAGACGCTCGTCGACGGCCTTCACGGCCCGGGCCGACGCGGCGTAGAGGGCGAGGTACTCGCTCCGCGTGCCGCGGAAGAAGCCGCGCAGGTTGGCCTCGTTCCAGACCTCGAAATACCACTCGCGGACCTCGGCGAGGCCGTAGCGCGCGACCCAGTGCTCGACGAGCGAGCGCACGAGGAACGACCACCGGTCGAGGTCGACGGGCGGCGCGCCGTGCGCGCCCCACCAGAACACCGTCTCGGTCTCGCGGGCGAGCGCGCGGGGGCTGAAGCCGAGCTCGACGAACGGCCGCACCCCGGCGTCGAGCAGCGCGTCGAAGAGCGCGTCGACGTACTGGAAGTTGAGGACGGGCGTGCCGTCCTCGCGCTCGGTGTAGACGAACATGTCGTCGTGCAGGAGGCCGTGGAACCGCACGTACTCGAACCCGCACTCCGCGCGAACCTCCGCGAGGTGGCGCTGCCAGTCGGCGCGCAGCCCCTCGTTCGCGCGCCCGGCGCCGACGACCGTGCTCCAGAAGTGGGTCAGGGGTCGCCCCGCCTCCGTCGCGCTCGCGTGCAGGGTGATCGGCTCGGCCACTCGTCCTCCTCGTCGGGTGCGCGCGACGTGCCGACGCACGGGCGCTCGACGCGCTCGCGCCGTGGCAGCGAGTATAAATCAAACTGATGGATTTTCTGCTCGACAGTGCCGCGCCGCCCATCTCCCGGCCCGCTCCGCGGCCGTGGGTGGCGCCGCGTAGGTTGGACCCCATGCGGATCGGAGCCCACCTCGACCAGTCGGACGCCGTCGCCCAGGCAGCGAGCATCGGCGCGGACGTCGCCCAGATCTTCCTTGGCGACCCCCAGTCCTGGAAGGGACCGGAGTTCACCTTCCCCGGCGGGGCGGAGGCGCTGAAGGCAGCGGCCGCGGAGGCGGACCTCGAGCTCGTCGTACACGCGCCGTACGTCATCAACGTCGCGAGCCCCAACAACCGCATCCGCATCCCGAGCCGCAAGCTCCTCCAGCAGATCGTCGACGGCGCGGCGGCGGTCGGGGCGACGGGCGTCGTGGTCCACGGCGGGCACGTCACCGCGAAGGAGGACCCGGAGAAGGGGTTCGACAACTGGCGCAAGGCGATCGACGCGCTCCAGACGGACGTCACCGTGTACATCGAGAACACCGCCGGGGGCGACTTCTCGATGGCCCGCCGCCTCGACCGGATCGAGGGCCTGTGGGCGGCCGTGCAGCAGGCCGACGGCGCCGAGAACGTCGGGTTCTGCCTCGACACGTGCCACGCGTGGGCGGGCGGCATCGACCTCACGACGGCGGTCGACGACGTGCGCGCCATCACCGGCCGCGTCGACCTCGTGCACCTCAACAACAGCCGCGACACCGCCGGGTCGGGCGCCGACCGCCACGCCGGCCTCACGGCGGGCACGATCGACCCCGAGCTCCTGCTCGGCGTCGTCCGAGCGGCCGGGACGTCGGTCGTCTGCGAGACGCACGCGGACGTCCCCACCGACGTCGCGTGGCTGCGCGAGCAGGTCGGCTGACCGTGGCGGACCCGCGGCCGATGCGGCTCCGCAACGCGACGGTGGACGCGCGCGACCCGCGCGCGCTCGCCGAGTTCTACCGCCGCCTGACCGGCTGGCAGTACACGCCCGGCCACGAGAGCACGGACCCGGCCGGCGACGACTGGCTCTCGCTCCAGATCCCCGGCGGCGCGTCGCGCCTCGCCTTCCAGCGCTCCGACGCCGACGTCCCGCCCTGGCCCGGCGGCGCCCGGGTGCACGTCGACCTCGACGTGCCCGACCTCGCCGCGGCGCACGAGCACGCCCTCGCATGCGGCGCGCGCCCCCTCACGGGGACGCCGGAGGAGGAGGGCCACCCCGACGACCTCTTCCGTGTCTACGCCGACCCCGAGGGTCACCCGTTCTGCCTCAGCTCGCCGCCGCTCGACCACCCGTGACCGGGCGGCGCGGGGCCGGGCTGGGACCGGGCACCGGTCAGTAGCCCGACCCGGCCGCGGGGGCCGCGTCCATGATCTCGGTGCCGTCCGGCGCGACGACGTACCAGACGCCGTTGACCCCCTGGCCCGACACGTCGCCCGGGGCCTGGTCGGCCGCGTACGTGTAGACCGGGCGGCCGTCGACCGTGACCTGGAGCTCGCCGTCGACGCCGGTGATCGTGCCGACCTCGGCCGTGACGCCCTCGACCTCGGGCTCCGCGCTCGCCGCGTGGACCGCGGGCCACGCGGCGGCGCACTCGCCCTCGCACGCGCTCGTCCCGGAGCCCTTCGTGTCCTTGTCGTAGTAGTAGACGGTCATGCCCTGCCCGTCGACCACGATGGTGCCGAGGGAGGAGTCGGCCGTCCCGAGGGCCGGCCCGGAGCCCGTGCCGTCGCCGGTCGCGCCGTCGCTCGTCGTGCCGGAGTCCGTGGACGGGCTGCTCCCGCCTCCGCCGTAGAGGCCGCCTCCCCCGCCGGAGCACCCGCCGAGCACGCCGACCAGCGCGGCGACGAGCACGACGGCGGGGGCGGCGCGGGCGGTCCGGGCCGGGGCGGTGATGGTCAGGGTGCGTCGCATGTCGACTCCTCGAGAGGACGGTCGGGGTCGCGAGCACGGCCCCTACTCTCACGACGGCACGGCTCGCCGTGCGGTTCATCGGATCCCGCGGCGAGACTCGACTGAACCGATCGGGCGGCTGCCTCGTCTCCCTGGGTGACGGGGTCGACGGAGGATGATCGGGAGGAGCGGACGTGCGCAGGAGGACGAAGGTGCTGGTGGGGGTCGGGGTCGGCGTCGTGGTGCTGGGCGGAGCGGTGGTCGCGTTCGGCCCCGGCCTGTACGCGGACAGGAACAACCGCGCCGCGGCCGACGAGCCCGCTCTCGACGCGTCGTCGGGCGACGCGGGGGCGCTGGACCCGGCGAGCCTCGCGGGCGACTGGACCGTGGCCGACGGCTCCTACGCCGGGTACCGCGTCCACGAGGTGCTCCAGGGCGAGGACGTCACGGTCACCGGGCGGACCGACGAGGTCACGGGATCGTTCACCGTCGCCGACGGCGCGCTCACGGAGGCGACGATCGAGGTCGACATGGCGAGCGTCGCGACCGACGAGCCGCCGCGCGACGCGTACTTCCGGGGCGACGCGCTCGAGGTCGGGACCTACCCGACCGCGACGTTCGCACTCACGTCCCCCGTCGAGCTGCCCGCCGGCTCGGCGGACGTCGAGCTCACGGGCGACCTGACGATCCACGGCGTGACGCAGGCCGTCACGGTCGAGGCGCAGGTCGGGACGACCGCCGACGGCGTCCAGGTGGTGGGCAGCGTGCCGATCACGTTCTCCGACTTCGACGTCGAGGCGCCGAGCCTCGGGTTCGTCACGGTCGACGACGCGGGCAGCGTCGAGTTCGGCCTCGACCTCGTGCCGGCGTCCGGGTCGTGACGGACGGGGAGGTGCCGCGCGTGCGGTCCGACGCCGACGACCTGCTGCGGGCGGTCCACGCCGCGCACGGTCCCGCGCTGGAGCGCTACGTCGCGCGCCTCACCGACGACCCGGCCCAGGCGCAGGACGTGGTCCAGGAGACGCTCCTGCGCGCGTGGCGCCACCCCGAGGTGCTCGAGCGCCCGGAGGGCTCGGTGCGCGCGTGGCTCTTCACGGTCGCGCGCAACCTCGTCGTCGACGAGCTGCGCAGCGCGCACCACCGGCGCGAGCTCGCGAGCGCCGACGTGCCCGACCACGGCGAGGCCGACGCGACGCAGGCCGTCCTCGACGCGTGGCTCGTCGCGGACGCGCTCGTGTCGCTCTCGCCCGAGCACCGGGCCGTCGTCGTCGACGCGTACTACCACGGGCGCTCCGTGGCCGAGATGGCGTCGGCGCACGGCGTCCCGCCCGGGACGGTCAAGTCCCGCATGCACTACGCGCTCCGCGCGCTGAGGCTCGCGCTGCAGGAGAAGGGAGTCTCGTCATGACCGCCACCCCGGACCCGTACCGCGAGTGGGACGCCGCCTACGTGCTGGGCGCGCTCAGCCCGCGCGACCGGCGCGCGTTCGAGCAGCACCTCGCGACGTGCGCGGCGTGCCGCGAGGCCGTCGCGGAGCTCGCGGGCATGCCGGGCATCCTCGGCATGCTCACGGCCGAGCACGCGGACGCGCTCGTGGACGACGCCCGCGCCGACGTCCCGGCCGAGGCGTCCGGCCGGGCGGGGGGCGCCGTCGTGCCGCTCGCGGTGGTGGCCGCGAGCGCCCGGCGGCGCCGCACCCGACGGCGGTCGCTCCTGTCCGTGGCGGCGGTCGGCCTGGTCGTCGCGGGCGCGGCGGGCGGCGCGGCGGTGACGCGGTCCGACGACGTCCTACCCCCCGCGACGACCGGCACGACCCAGGTCGCGCTCGAGCCGGTCGGCGGCGCGGACGTGCGCGCCGAGCTCACGCTCACCCCGGCCTCGTGGGGCACGCGCCTCGACTGGTCGTGCTCGTACCCGGCCGGGGTCTGGGAGGACGGCGCGACGTACGAGCTCGTGCTCGTGGACGACGACGGCACGCGCTCGGTCGTGGCGACGTGGTCCTCGACGGAGGCGGGGAGCTCGTCGGGCCTGGGCGCGTCGTCGGCGGTGCCGGTGGACGGGATCGCGCGGCTCGAGCTCGGGGTCGTGGGGGTGGACGGCGCGCTCGCGGCCGCCGACGTCTGACCGCGTCCGCGCCGCGAGTGCTGCGCGAACCTCAGGAATTCCTCTGATTGAACTCTCAATCAGATTTCCGGAACGCTGAGCCAGACCTCGCCGACCGCTGCGCCGCACCTGCGGGAACGCTGAGGCGACCGCCCGAGGCTCCTTGTCGACAGCACTCGTCGACTGGAGCCTCCGGTGAACACCACTGCCCCGCACACCCCCCGCCACCGCGCCGAGGCGGCCGCCCGTCCCGCGGACGGGCCCGCCGTGCGCGTCGTCGTCGTCATCCCCGCCCACGACGAGGAGCAGGCGCTCCCCGCCACCGTCGCCTCGCTCGCGGCCCAGACGCGTCGTCCCGACCGGGTGCTCGTCGTCTCGGACAACAGCACGGACGCGACCGTCGCGGTCGCCCGCGCCGCCGGCGCGGACGTCATGGAGACCGTGGGCAACACGGCCCGCAAGGCGGGCGCGCTCAACCAGGCGATCGCGACCACGACGGAGGACGTCGTCATGGTCCTCGACGCGGACACGACGATCGCCCCCACCTTCGTCGAGGAAGGGCTCGCCGTCCTCGCCTCGGCGCCCGAGGTCGCCGCGGTCGGCGGCGTGTTCCGCGGGCGGCCGCCGCAGGGCTACCTGCAGCACTGCCAGGCCAACGAGTACACGCGCTACGGCGTGCAGGTGGACCTCACCGGCCGCACGGCCGTGCTCACCGGGACCGCCGCACTCGTGCGCCGCACCGCGCTCCAGGAGGTCGCCGACGCCCGCGGCTCGGTCCTCCCCGGCGAGCGCGGCGACGTGTACGACCGGCACGCGATCACCGAGGACTCCGAGCTCACCCTCGCGCTGCGCACGCTCGGCCACGAGCTGCGCTCCCCCGTCACCATGAGCTGCACGACCGAGCTCATGCCGACGGCCGGCGACCTCCACCGGCAGCGGGTCCGCTGGTACAAGGGGATGCTCGACAACCTCGCCGAGTACGGGCTCACGCGCACCACGTGGCGCTACGTCGGCCAGCAGGTGATGCTCGCCGTCGGCACGCTCATGATGGCGGCCTACCTGCTCCTCACGGTCGTCACCCTCGTGACGGGGACCTTCACCCTGTCCCCGCTGTGGGCGGCCGTCGGGCTCGTCTTCGTCGCGGAGCGCCTCGTCACCGTCTGGGGCGCCGGGCGGCGCGCACGGCTGCTGGCAGCGCTCGTGCTGCCGGAGCTCCTCTACGACCTCGCCCTGCAGCGCGCGTTCCTGCACGCCGCAGCGCTGTTCGTCACGCGGCGCCAGACGACGTGGAACCACGTCGCCGCCACCGCCTGACCCTCACCCCTCCCCTCGCCGACCCGCCCCGTCGCGCACGCGACCGGGACGTCCTCGGCGTGCCCTCACCCGTCCCGGAAGGACAGCAGCCATGTACAACTCGACCCTCGCCCAGACCGCCCCCGTCCTCGCCGTCACCGGCGTCGCGACCGCGTTCCACGTCGTCGCGGCCTGGACGCTCCTCGTCGCCGGGCTCGCGCTCGTCACGACGGCGCGCGTCCTGCGCCGTCGGGCCGCCGCCCGCCGCGCTGAGCAGGCCTGACCTCAGGGACCGGGGGCGGGCGCGACCGGCACGGCGACCTCCATCACCGGGCCGGGACCGCCTGCCTCCCAGGTCGGCAGGTAGACCTCCCGGTCGTCCCCCGCGGGCACACCGCCCGCGAGCGCCCGCCCGGACGCCAGGTAGTCGTGCACGAGGACCAGACGTTCCTGGTCGCGGGCCTCCGCGGCCGTCAGCGCGACGTACGCCTCCTCGTGCGCGTCGTCCGTCGTGAGGGCGAAGCCCGACGGCGGCCGCACGGGCGCGGGGACGGGCACCCGGAGCGTGAGGCGGGCGGCGTACCCCTCGGTCGCGCGCTCGTGGATCTCGACGTAGGGGTGGCCGGCGAGGGGCACGTCGGCGGCGCGCAGCACGGCGAAGACCGCTCCGGTCGCCTCGGGCAGCACGGACGGCAGCTCGGCGAGCGTCGCGCGACGCTCCGTCCCGAGCACGAGCCGCTCCGGCACGTGCCGTCGGTGCACCACGACGTCCAGCCATGGCGCGCCGACGAGCGCGGACCGGACGTACTCCGCCGCCGTCAGCGACGCCGCGAGCGCCGACCGGCGGTCGCTCCACACGGCGTCGAACGCGGGGACCGGGTCGGGGGCGGCGAGCACGTCGCCCACCTCGGCGAGCGACAGCCCGACGCCCCGCAGGAGCCGGACGAGGCGGGCGCGCTCCACCTGGCCGCCGTCGAGCAGCCGCGGGCCGTCCGCGGAGGTGCGGCGCGCGTCGAGGAGCCCCCGGTCCACGTACATCCGGACGGCCTTCTCGCTCAGCCCCGTCGCGCGCGCCACCTGACCCGTCGTGTACTCGTCCATGCCCGCGACGCTAGGGCCTTCCCCTGGGGCAGCCGCAAGGGTCGGCTCAGTCGTCGTCGCCGGGCACGTAGGGCCCGCGGCGGAGCTCGAGGTCGATCTGCTCGGCGTCCAGCAGGTCGAGCGCGTGCCGCAGCGCCTGCGAGCTGTACGCGCCGGACGTCCGCGCGTCGAGCAGCGCGACGCGCTGCGCGGCGATCGCCCGGAGCCGGAGCTCCTTGTACTGCGCGAACAGGTCGGCCGACGTCGCGGCGTCGGTGTCGCGGTTCTCGAGCTCGCGCACGACGTCGCGGCGCACGCGGGCGACGACGTCGCCGTCGTACGTGCTCCCGTCGGGCCGACGCAGGTCGGGCGCGTCGATGACGGCCACGGCGGCGGCGTCGAGCTCGACGCGGACCGCGCCGCGGTCCTCGTCGGCGCGGGACGACCCGCCGGCCAGCCCCAGCCGGCGCACGACCCACGGCAGCGTGCCGCCCTGGACCACGAGCGTGCCCGCGGCCACGCCGAACGCGACGAGCACGAGGAACGACCGCTGCGGCGTGTCCGTGGGCAAGGTCTGCGCCGCGGCCAGCGTCACGACGCCGCGCATGCCCGCCCAGACGAGGAGCGTGCCCTCGCGCCACCCCAGCGGCTCCGCCGTGAGGTAGTCGATGTCGGCCGCGCGGCGGCGCAGCGACGTGCGGATGCGCCCGACGCGCGCCTGCGGGACCTCCTTCGGCCCTCCCGTCCGCGGCGCGCCGCGGTGGCGCCCCGAGGGCTCGTACGTCTCGAGGGGCGCCTCGGCCGGACCGAACCGCGCGTCGATCTTCTCCTGCATGCCCTGGATCACGCCGCGCATCGACTCGCCGCGGCGCGCCCGACGCGCCAGGGACCGCAGGAGCGTCGCGACGTACGCCGACCGCACGACGAGGATGACGACCGCCGCGAGCGCCGCGATGCCGACGGCCCGCCACAGGCTCCCGTGCGCCTCCTGCACGTCGGTGACGAGGGCGAACAGCTCGAGGCCCATGAGGAGGAAGACCGTGCCCTCGAGGAGGAGCTCGACGGTCCGCCAGTTGGACTCCTCGGCCAGGCGGTGCTGCGGCCGCAGGTACTTGGCGGCGCCGTTCCCGGTGACGAGCCCGGCGGTCACGACCGCGACGAGGCCCGACGCGCCGAGCTCCTCCGTGGGGAGGTACGCGATGAAGGGGACGACGAACGAGACGGCGGTGCTCAGCGCCGGGTTGGCGAGCCGGCGCCGGACGGTGAGGCCGAGGAACCCGACGAGGGACCCCACGAGCACCGCGACGACGACGGCGAAGACGAAGTCGCCCGCGACCGCCCACAGCGAGAACGCGGGGGCCGCTCCGTCGGTGGCCGCCGTGAGCGCGATCGCGGCGATCGCCGACCGCAGGAGCACGAGCGCGGAGGCGTCGTTGAGCAGGCTCTCCCCCTCCAGCAGCGTGACGACGCGCGGCGACGCCCCGAGCCGTTTGACGATCGACGTCGCGACGGCGTCCGTCGGGCTGACGATCGCGCCGAGCGCGAAGCCCGCCGCGAGCGGGATGCCGGGGATCAGCCACGTGAAGAGGTACCCGAGCAGCACCGTGCTGAGCAGGACGAGCACGACCGAGAGCCCGCTGATCGCGGTGAAGTCGCGCCGGAAGTCCATCGTCGGCAGGCCCACCGCGGCCGAGTAGAGGAGCGGCGGCAGGATGCCCGCGAGGATCCACTCCGGCTCGAACTCGATCTCCGGCACCGCGGGGACGAAGCTCACCGCGACGCCCACCGCGACGAGCACCAGCGGCGCCGCCACCCCCGCCTTGGGCGCGAGGATGTTCACGCCGACGATCGCGACGACCGCGAGCGTGCCCACGACGATGAGCGAGAGGATCTGCTCCTCGGTGAGGCTGAACGGGAACTCCATCGGCACCTCCGGCGGCCGCGGCAGCGCGCGGGTCGGCGCGCGAGGGACGGACCCACGCTAACGGTCTCGAGCGCCTCCGGCGGGGCGCACCCGACGCTCCAGCAGCCACTCGTTGCCGGCCGTCCCCGCGATCCACCGGTGCTCGAGCCGGTCGACGCAGGCCCTGGCGAGGGCGAGGCCGCGTCCGGACTCGGCGTCGGCAGGCGGCATCGCGCGGTCGAGGTCGACGTCGGCGGCGGGTGCCGTGTCCCGCAGCACCACGACGACGCGCCCTTCCCCGGCATCGAGCTCGGCCCGGACCTCGACCGACTCGGGTGCCGGGGAGTGCCGCACGATGTTCGCGGCGATCTCGGTCGTCGCCAGCTCGACGGCGAGGCGGTCGTCGGCAGGGACCCACGGCGCGCGGTCCCAGAGCACCGCGAACGCGTCGGGCAACGCGTCGAGCCATGGCGGGACCGCCGTCGCGCTCAGCACGACGAGCGGGGCGTCGCCCTGCGGGTCCACGCGCGGGTCACCCGTCGGAGAAGGCGGTCGCCGCGTCGTCGTGCACGCGCAGGACGCGGTCGAGGTTGGTGAGCCGGAGGACGGTCGCGACCTGGGGAGCCGCGTTCGCGAGCCGCAGGTCTCCGCCGGCCGCCCGGGTGGTCCGCAGCCCACCCACCAGCGCGCCGAGGCCCGAGGAGTCCACGAACTCCAGGCTGCCGAGGTCGACGACGAGCCGTGTCCGGCCCGCGTCGACCAGGTCGGTGACCGCGTCGCGCAGCTGCGGGGCGGTGGTGAGCGTGAGCCGTCCGCGGGGCACGATCACCGCCCCTGCCTCGTCGAGCGGTGTCACGTCGAGCTTCACGGGTCCTCCGTCCGTCGGCCGGTCATCATCGTCTCCGGCTCCGGCTCGCGCGGCGAGCGGGGACCGGAGTACCGCGCGGCCGGGACGAGCACCCCGAGCACCGCGAGGTCGTACGCCACCCAGGCGAGGGTGACGAGCGTCGCGCCGAGGTCCGCGTCGAAGGCGACGAGGCGCACCGTGCCGACGACGGCGGAGACGACGAGCAGGACCATGGCCGTCAGCTGCGGCCAGATGGTGCGCCACGCGGGACGGTGCGCACCGGTCCGGGTCTTGGGCGTCACCACGAAGCCGAGCGGGCGCCCGAGGACGACGTTCGCGAACGCGGTCCAGCACGCCCGGATCCACACCGGGAACAGCGCGAGCGAGTACTGCTGCCCGCGCCACGTCCGCACACCGCGCGCGACGACCACGAACAGCAGCTGGTTGAGCACGAAGTACGGCACGAACCGGACGAAGAAGTCGGTCCCGAACGCCTGGACGGGCAGGATGCCGAAGCAGAGGTACACCATGGGTGCCGCGAGGTAGGCCAGCGCGGCGAACCCGGCGAGGTAGCTCCACATCGTCGCGAGGTACATGAGGCGCTGGCCGGTCCGCAGACCTCGCAGGGTGAGGGGGCTCTCCCGGAGCATCACCTGCACCGTGCCCTGGGCCCACCGGAGGCGCTGCTGCAGCATCGTCGGCATGTCCTCGGGCGCGAGGCCGTGCGCGAGCACCTCGTGGTGGTACACCGAACGCCACCCGAGAGCGTGGAGCCGCATCGCGGTCGCCATGTCCTCGGTGACCGAGATCGTCGCCATGGGCATCACCGGCTGGGCCTCGTCGCTCCGACCGACGTCGACGGCGTCCGCGAGCCGGCGCACGGCCTCGACGGCCACGAGCGGCGAGAGGTCGCGACGCGCGAGCCGGTCGAGCGCCTCCTCGTCCACGACGAGCCGGCCGATCTCGTCGTCGACCTGGAGCGGCCCCGCGGACACGAGCTCGGGCTCCACCGCCGCCAGCTCCGCGCGCAACGTGTCGACCTGACCGGTGACGACGTCGCGCGAGGCCTCGTCCACGCGGCGCTGGAACCGGTAGGTGACGTCCGCGACGGGCTCGCCGGCCGCGATCGCCCGGCGCGCCTCGTCCGCCTCGGCGCGCAGCCGGGCGATGGCGCTGCGGACCGCCGGGTCGGACGCCTCCGGCGAGCGCGCGGCGCGCGCGAGCACGGAACCGGCCGTGCGCAGCGCGCGGCGCACACCGCTCGTCACGCCGCGCACGTACCCGACCACGCCCAGCTGCATGAGGGCCTCGCGCCGCAGCACGGCGTTGGAGCCGCAGAAGAACGCGGCGTTCCACCCGTCCTTGCCCTGCTGGATCGGACCGTAGAACAGCGGTGCCTGGCTCCCGAGCGGGTCGGCGTCGTCGACGTTGACGAAGTACTGGGGCGTCTGGACGATCGCGACGCTCTCGTCCTCGGCGAAGTACCCCACGGTCCGGTCGAGGATCGTCGGGTCGGGGACCTGGTCGGCATCCAGGACGAGGAGCAGCTCGCCGTCGGTCTGGAAGAGCGCGTTGTTGAGGTTGCCCGCCTTGGCGTGCCGCGGTTTGCCCGCCCAGCTCTCGGTCCGCGTGAGGTAGCCGACGCCCGCCTCGCGGGCGGTCGCCCGCATGCTCTCCCGGGCTCCGTCGTCGAGGATCCACGTGCGGTGCGGGTACCGGATCTCGCGCGCCGCGCGCGCCGTCGCGAGCACGAGCTCCTCCGGCTCGTCGTAGGTCGTGACGAACACGTCGACCGTGACGCCCCCGGGGGCGGGAGGCGGTTCGCCGCGCTCGCGCAGACGCCACATCGTCACGCCGAAGAGGGCGGTGTCCACGAGGCTGTAGGTCTCGGCGAGCACGAGCGGGACCGCGATCCACCAGGCCGACCACGCGACCGAGTCGAGCCACCGCCACGCGACGTAGTTGACGCCGGTGAGCAGCGCGAGGACGACGAGCACGCGGATCACGACGAGCCGCCGCGCGGAGCCCCTCACGAGGCGACCCGCTCGAGCACCAGGATGGTGAGGTCGTCGCCGACGAACGTGCCGTCGGCGAGCCCGAGCAGCGCCGCGAGCGTCGCCCCGGCGTCCGGTGCACGGCGCACGTCGCGCGCGACCCGCGAGAGGCGCGGCCCGTCCGGCACCGGCAGCGCGACCTCGGGGTCGACGAGCCGTGGGTCGCCGCCGGGGACACCGAGGTCCGCTAGCAGGTCGACCAGGCCGTCGCTCACCACCACGAGCCGGTCCCCAGGACGCAGCTGGACGCGGTGGCGTGCACGAGACGCCCCGGGCGACACACCGAGCGGCATGCCGTCCGCCTCGAGCCGCTCGATGCCGCCGTCGGTCCGCAGGACGCTCGCCAGCCCGTGGCCCGCGTCGACGTAGGTGACCAGGCCGCTGTCTTGGTCGACCGTCGCGCACCATGCGGTCACGAACGACCCGACCTCCTCGAGATCGGTCGTCAGGAGGTCGTCCGCTGCCTCCACCCCGGCCGCGAGGGACGGCGATCGCAGCGCCGTCCGCAGCGCCGCCCGGGCCGAGGCCGCGACGATCGCGGCAGACATGCCCTTGCCCATGACGTCCGCGACCACGAACCCCGCGCCGTCCGCCGTGGCGCACCAGTCGTAGAAGTCGCCCCCGACCCCGCGGGCCGGCACGCACCGGGCTGCGACGCGAAACCCGTCGAGCTCCGGCGGCCGACGCGGGAGGAGACCCCGCTGCACCGCCCCCGCCCGGTCGAGCTCGACGTCGTGCTGCAGCTCTCCCTGGACCCACAGCGCCAGGTCGCGCAGCAGCGACCGGTCCCCGTCGTCGAACCGACGCGGTCGGGTGTCGATGACGCAGAGCGTCCCGACCAGCTCGCCGCCCGGCGCCGCGATGGGGTGGCCCGCGTAGAAGCGCAGGTGCGGGTCGCCCACGACGAACGGGTTGTCGGCGAAGCGGTCGTCCGCGGCCGCGTCCTCGACGACGAGCGTCCGGTTCGCGCGGATCGTCACGTCGCAGAACGCGCCCTCGCGCTGCGCGACCGGCCCGTCGAGGCCGACGAACGCCTTCCGCCACTGCCGGTCCGCGTCCACGAGGGTGATGCTCACCGTGGGGACGCCGAAGAGGCGCTGCGCGAGCCTCGTGACCCGGTCGAAGCGCTCCTCGGGGGTGCTGTCCAGCACCCCGAGCCGCTGGAGCGCGAGGAGCCTGGCGTGCTCGGCATCGAGCGCGTCGGTCGTCGTCATGAATCCCCCCTGCTTGGTCATCCTCGTCGTGACGCGACCTCTCGACATCTATCACGTGGGGATGGCGTGCGCAGGGCGAGGGCTCGACCACGGCGCCGGGACCTGCGCTTTCACCCGCGCCATCCCGCTCCGTGACCCGGTGATCGCCCGTTCGGGTCGCGAGCGACGACCACTCCGGGAGACGCTGCCAGGGGCAACCACATCGGCCGCGGACGACCCGGGGCCCCGGCGAGAGGGAGACACGGTGGACGCGCGCACGCTGCTGGAGGACCTGTTCGGCCGGATCGGACCGACGGCGACGCGCGCCGTCGACGGGCTCGGGGAGGACGCGCTGACCGCGCGCCTGGACCCGCGCGCCAACACGATCGCCTGGCTCGCGTGGCACCTCGCCCGGGGCCAGGACGCGCAGGTCGCCGCCGCCGTCGGCCGGGAGCAGGTGTGGACGCGCGACGGCTGGGCACGCCGGTTCGACCTGCCGTTCGACGACGGGGCGACGGGCTACGGGCAGTCCGCCGCCGACGTCGGTCGGGTGCGTGCGAGCGACGACCTCCTGCTCGGCTACGTGCACGCCGTCCAGGTCGAGTCCCAGGACGTGCTCGCCGCGTTGACCGACGACGACCTCGACCGCGTCGTCGACGAGGCGTGGGACCCACCGGTCACGCTCGGCGTCCGGCTCGTGAGCGTCGCGGTGGACAGCCTCCAGCACGCGGGCCAGGCCGCCTTCGTGCGCGGCGTCCTCGAGCGCACCGGTCGCACCTGACGACGCGTCCTGGTCGGCGCACGCCCGCGCGGGTCCCGTTCACGAGCGCTGCTCGAGCTCGTCCGCGACCACCGCCTGGAGCTCCGCCACGCTCGGCAGCGCCCCACGCGCCTCGTCGGGCAACCCCTGGAGGTCCGCGACCGCGACGGGCGCGTTCGTGCTGGCCAGCGAGTAGCGCACGACGGGGCCGCTCCGGCCCGTGCACAGGAGGATCCCGACGGTCGGGGCGTGGATCTCGTGCCGGCGGTACTGGTCGTCGACGATCGCGACGTACGTACCGAGCTGACCGAGGTGGGCAGGTTCGAACGTCCCGATCTTCAGCTCGACGACGACGTAGCGCAGCTGCTCGAGGTGGAAGAACAGCAGGTCGACGAAGAACTCGTCGACGGCGTCGCTCTCGTCGTCCGGGACGGTGAGCCGCACCTGCCGCCCGACGAACGCCATCCCGCGTCCGAGCTCGAGCAACGTGTCCTGGAGCCGGTCCATGAGCGCCTGCTCGACGTCGCGCTCGGCGCGGGTCCGCACGAGGCCCAGGTGCTCGAAGACGTAGGGGTCCTTGACCATCGCCTGCGCGAGCTCCGAGTCAGCCGCGTCGAGCACGCCCGCAAAGTTCGTGGGCGCAGCGCCGAGTGCGCGGCGCAGGTCCAGCTTGATGTGGTACTCGAGCATCCCGCGCGACCAGCCCTCGACCGCGGAGCGCTCGGCGTACCAGTCGCGGTCGGCGGTGGTCCTCAGACGGCTCAGGAGCACCGTGACGTGGCCCCATGGAAGTTGGGCAACAGCCTGTTGCCCAAATGACGAGGAATCGGGCCAGGCCTCGGCCATCGCACGCATGTACTTGAGGTTTCGAGTCGACCACCCCCGCTGGTCCGGGAACTCCCGCTGCAGGTCAGCGCTCAGACGCTCGAGGGTCTTCGCCCCCCATCCGTCCCGGGCACGCCGCTCCACGAGCTCGTGGCCGATCGACCAGTACAGCCGCAGCACCTCGGTGTTCGCGGCGCGCGCGGCACGGAACTGCGTGGCGCGCACGCGCGCCTTGAGATCGGTCAGCAGCTCGGCGTATCCCGCCGGCTCGAGGTCGTCGTTCGATGGCGGCACGGCACGTCCCCCTGGCTGTCGCGCGCGCCGCGTCCCGGCGCTCCGCTGCGAACATAGGGCATCGCGACTTTGCGCTGTCAAGGGGGCTGTGGACGACTCAGTGGCGCGTCGGGAACGCCTCCACGAACCATGACGTGAGGGTCGTCGGGTGGGTGATCGCCGTCCCGACGCACACGCTGAACGCGCCCCGGGCCATCGCCTCGGCGGCCTGCGCGGGCGTGTGCACGCGCCCCTCGACGACGACGGGCAGCGAGCACGCCGCGACCACCTCGTCGACGAGCTCGAGGTCCGGTCCGGAGGTCTTCGGCCGCTCGCCCGTGTAGCCGGCGAGCGTCGTGCCGAGCAGGTCCACGCCTGCGTCCTGAGCGGCGAGCGCGTCGCCGAGCGACCCGCAGTCCGCCATGACGAGCGCGTCCGTCGTCTCGCGCAGGCGCGCCACGGTCTCGGCCAGCGTGAGCCCGTCCGGGCGGGGTCGGCGCGTGCCGTCGAGCGCGACGACGTGCGCGCCCGCGTCGGCGACAGCGCGCGCGTGCCGCAGCGTCGGCGTGATGAAGACCCCGCCGTCGCCGTCCTTCCACAGCCCGACGACCGGGACGTCCACCGCGGCGACGACCGCCGTGACGTCGTCCAGACCCTGCGCGCGCACCGCGGCGGCTCCCCCCGCGACGACGGCGCGCGCCATCTGGGCGGTCGTGCGCGGATCGCGCAGCGGCTCGCCCGGATAGGCCTGGCACGACACGGTGAGCCGACCGCGCATCGCGTCGAGCACGCGCTCGCGCGTCCAGGTCGGCCGCGTCTCCTGCGATCCGGTCATGCCGTCGTCCTCTCTCGGTGGGTCTGCTCGCCCAGCCCGCCGGGTCTCGTCCCGGGTTCGTCACCGGGCGGGACGACGAGGCTCCACGCCCCGCGCGCCGCCCCGACGATCGCCGCCTCGTTGCCGAGCGCCGCACGGCGCAGCGGCAGGTCGGCGAGCACGTCGACGACCTCGGCGCGCAGCGCGTCCTCGAGCGCCGACCACCACAGGTCGCCCGCGCCCGCCAGCCCGCCGCCGACCACGACGACCTCCGGGTCGAGCACGGTCACGACGCCGGCGACCGCACGGCCCACGGCCTGCGCCGCGTCCCGCACGACCGACGCCGCGAGCTCGTCGCCCGCGCCCGCCCGTGCGACGACGTCGCGCGTGTCCGGGCTCGCCGCGTCGCCGCCGAGCGCGAGGTAGCGGCGGTGGATCGCCGGTCCCGCACCGATCGCCTCGAGATGGCCCGTCCGGCCGCACGGGCAGCGCAGCAGCTCGGCCCCGGGGACCGGCATGTGGCCGAGCTCTCCGGCGACGTGGTGCGCCCCCCGCAGCGGACGGCCGTCGAGCACGACGGCGGCGCCCACGCCCGTCCCGACGGCGACGAGCAGCGCGCTGCGCGCCCCGGCGGCCGCGCCGAGCCAGACCTCTCCGGCGGCGTGCGCGTCGACGTCGTTCTCGACGAACACGCTCAGCGCGGTCCCGTCCCCGGGCGATCCCTCGGGCGCGAGCACGGCCAGGTCGGCGAGCCGACGACGCAGCCCGCCCGCGACGTCGGTCCCGGGCCAGCCGGGCAGGGTGTCGGTGGCCGAGACGATCACGCCGCGGCCGACGTCGACCACCCCGGCCGTGCCGACGCCGAGCGTGCGCAGCCGTGCGGGACCACCGTCGGGCGACCCGGCGGCGGCCACGACCTCGCGCACGAGCCCGGCGACGGCGTCGAGCACCGCCTCCGGGCCGGCCGCCGCCGGGGTCGGCACGGAGCGTACGGCCCCCAGCGAGCCGTCCGACGCGACGGTCGCCGCCGCGGTCTTGGTCCCGCCGAGGTCGACCCCGACGACGACGTCACGCACGCAGGAGCCCCGCGGCGCGCGTGATCTCCTCGACGCGGTCGGCGACGTCACCGTCGAGCGCCTCGACGGGGAACGCCATGGTGGCCGTGTCGATGAGGCCCTGGCGCTGCGCGGCGACCTTGAACGCGCCGACGCCTGCCGCGTCGCCCGAGCGGCCGTGCGCCTGGAAGACGATCTCGAAGAGTGCGGCGATCCGGTCCTGCTCCACCCGGGCATCGTCCCACTTGCCCGCCCGCGCGAGGTCCCACAGGCGCACGTAGCCGCCCGCGTCGACGTTCGCGAGGCCCGGGACCACGCCGTCGGCGCCGAGCAGGAGCATGCCGTCGACCACGACCTCGTGGCCCGTGAACAGCGCGAGGGGCGAACCGGCCGCCGCGTTGGCGGCGACGAGGCGACGGAACGCGACGTCGTCGCCCGACGAGTCCTTGACACCGGCGAGCACGCCCTCGGTGCCGAGGCGCACGAGCAGGTCGGCCGGGAGCTTGGTGCGCACGCGCACGGGGATGTCGTAGGCGAACAGCGGGACGTCCACCGCGGCCGCGACGGCGCGCAGGTGGCGCTCGATCTCGTCGAGATCGTTGAGCGCGTAGACGGGGGCCGTCGCGACGACCGCGTCCACCCCGCCCGCCACGAGCGCCTTCGCCTGCTCGACGACGCGCGCCGTCGTCAGGTCGATGGCGCCGCCCATGACGGGCACGCGGCCGGCGGCCGCGCGCACGACGGTCCGTACGACGACGTCGCGCTGCGCGTCGGTGAGGTACGCGACCTCGCCGGTCGACCCGAGCACGAACACGCCGTGCACGCCCTCGGTGACCAGGTGGTCCACGAGGCGCTCGAGCGACGCGACGTCGACCTCCCCGTCGGTCGTGAGCGGGGTGAGGACGGGCGGGACGATCCCGTGGAAGGAGGGGGTGGTCACGAGGAGCTCCGGTTCTGGATCAGCGGTGGTTCGGTCGGGGCGGGGCCGCGCACGGCCCCGGCTCACAGCAGCGCGGGCGCCGCGGCGAGCAGCGTGCGGGTGTAGTCGTCCTGGGGGTCGTCGAGCACGCGCGCGGCGGGGCCGGACTCGACGATGCGGCCGCCCTGCATGACGACGATCTCGTCGGAGACGTGGCGCACCGTCTGGATGTCGTGCGAGATGAAGACCATCCCCAGGTCGAGCTCGGCCTTGAGGTCGGCGAGCAGGTTGAGGATCTGGGCCCGCACGGACACGTCGAGCGCGGACGTGGGCTCGTCGGCGACGATCACGTCCGGCGCGAGCGCGAGGGCGCGCGCGATGGCGACGCGCTGGCGCTGCCCGCCCGAGAGCTGGCCGGGCAGCGCGTCGAGGGCCGACTCGGGCAGGCCCACGAGGTGCACGAGCTCGCGCACGCGCGCCTCGCGCGACGCGGCGTCGCCCACGCGGTGCACGTCGAGCGGGTCGCGCAGCGCGTCCCGCACGCGCATGCGGGCGTTGAGCGCGGTCGCCGGGTCCTGGAAGACGACGGACACGACGCGGCCGACGTCGCGGCGCACGCGCGTCGTGTACGTGTCCACCGGCTGCCCGCGGAAGCGGATCTCGCCGGACGTCGGCGCCTGCAGCCCGACGAGCACCTTCGCCATGGTCGACTTGCCCGAGCCGGACTCGCCGACGATCCCGAGCGTGCTCCCGCGGCGGACCGCGACGCTCACGTCGTTCACGGCGTGCACCCGCTGGGCCTTGAACAGCGTGCCCGTGCGGGCCTTGAAGACGACGTGCACGCCGCGCAGCTCGACGACGGGCGTGTCGCGGTCGGTGGCGGGCATCCGCTCCGCGGCGGGCGGGGTCTGGTCGGTGGCGCTCATCGCGTCCCTCCGGTGGTGATCGGGGCAGCGGTGCGGCCGCTCGCGGCGGCGCCGACCGGCTCGTCCGGCGGCGTCGCGACGAGGTGCTGGCCGTCGGCGTCCACGGCGCGCAGCACGGGGCGCACGTCGAGGCCGCGGTCGGGACGCGACGAGCGCGGCGCGAACCGGTCGCCCGTCGGGAAGTCGCGCGGCGACGGGACGGTGCCGGGGATCTGGTGCAGGCGCGTCGAGCGCTGCTCGATCGAGAGCACCGCGCCCAGGAGACCCTGCGTGTACTCGTGGCGGGGGTCGGCGAGCAGCGCGCTCGTCGGCGCCTGCTCCACGACCTGCCCCGCGTACATGACCGTGATGCGGTGCGCGATCTCGGCGACGAGCGCGAGGTCGTGGCTGACAAAGACCATCGCGAAGCCGAGCTTCTGGCGCAGCTCGTCGAGCAGCGCGACGACCTGGGCCTGGACGGTGACGTCGAGCGCCGTCGTCGGCTCGTCCGCGATGACCAGCTTCGGGTCGCGCGTGAGCGCCATGGCGATGAGCACGCGCTGGCGCTGCCCGCCGGACAGCTCGTGCGGGTAGCTCTTGAGCGTGCGCTGCGGGTCGAGGCCCACGAGCTCCAGCAGCTCCTCGGCCGTGCGCGTGCCGCCGCGGCGCGTGAGCTGCTTCATCTGCGACCGGATGAGCATCGACGGGTTGAGCGAGCTCAGCGCGTCCTGGTAGATCATCGCGATCTCGGTGCCGCGCAGCGCCGCGCGCTCGCGGTTGCCCATCGCGAGCAGG
Organism: Cellulosimicrobium sp. I38E; assembly: GCF_001647255.1. NCBI lineage: Bacteria > Bacillati > Actinomycetota > Actinomycetes > Micrococcales > Promicromonosporaceae > Cellulosimicrobium > Cellulosimicrobium sp. I38E. The sequence goes on along the minus strand of NZ_LUAZ01000039.1, from coordinate 7,323 downwards.
TCCTTGCCGCCGTAGCGGATCTCGCCGCTGATCTGCGCGGAGGGATCCAGCAGGCCCATCACGGCGAGCGAGGTGATCGACTTGCCGCAGCCGGACTCGCCGACCAGCGCCATCGTCTCGCCGGGCCGCACGGAGAACGAGACGTCGTCGACGACCGCGACGTCCCCGTGGCGCGGGAAGCGGATGGACAGGTTGCGCACCTCGAGCAGGGGCTCGGCGTCGCCGTCGTAGACGGGACGGTCGGTGCGCGCCGCCTCGGCCGCGCGGAGCGTCTCGAGGCGCGCCGCGAGCGGGACCTCACGGCCGACGTGCCGCACCTCCGGCTCGACGTCCTGCACGACGGGCTCCGACTCGACGAGGCGGTCCTCGTCCGCGGTCTCGACCGGCTCGTCGGCGTCCATCGCCGTGAGCTCGGCGGCGACGGCCGCGTCGTCCGAGTCGGTCGCGACGGCCTTCACCGGCGTCGCGCGGGTCGCGCGGGGGGCCGCGACCATCGCGTCGGTCATGCCCTCGGAGAGGATGTTCAGGCACAGGACCGTGAGCATGATCGCCAGGCCGGGGAAGAACGTCGCCCACCAGTAGCCGCCCATGACGAGGTCGCGGCCCGCGGCGATGATGTTGCCCCACGAGGGCTCCGGGTCGGGCACGCCCGCCTGGATGAAGGACAGCGACGCCTCGAAGACGATCGCGTCGGCCACGAGCACGGTGGTGAACACCAGCACGGGCGCCGCGCAGTTGCGCGCGACGTGCTTCGCGAGGATCCAGGCCGTGCGCGCGCCCATGACGCGGGTCGCGGCCACGTAGTCCTCGCCGTACTGGTCGAGGATGTTGGCCCGCACGACGCGCGTGAGCTGCGGCGTGTAGAGGAACGCGATCGTCAGCACGAGCACGGGCAGCGACCGGCCGAAGACGGAGACGAACACGGCGGCGAGCGCGATGCCGGGGAAGGACATGATGATGTCGAGGACCCGCATGAGCGTCTCGGAGACGCTCTTGCGCGCGGTCGCCGCGACCGAGCCGAGCACGGCCGCCGCGGCGAGCGCGATCGCGGTCGCCCCGAGGCCGATGACGAGCGAGTACCGCGCGCCGTAGACGACACGGGAGAAGATGTCGCGCCCCTGGCGGTCGGTGCCGAACCAGTTCTCCGCGCTCGGCGGCTGGACCGGCGTGCCGGTGGCGAGCGGGTCGTGGCTCGCGACGAGCGGCGCGAACACCGCCGCGAGCGCCACGAGGAGCACGAACGCGAGGGAGATCTTGGACCCGAGGGGCAGCGCGCGCAGGCGCAGCCCGGGGGTCGAGAGTCGTTCGGTGAGCTGTCGGCGCACGTCACACCGTCCTGATCCGCGGGTTGACGAGCACGTAGAGCATGTCGACCACGATGTTGATGAGCACGAAGGCGAGCGCCACGGTGAGGGTCACGCCCTGCACGAGGTTGGGCTCGTTGTTGGTGACCCCGTTGAGGATGAGCGTGCCCATGCCGGGCAGCGCGAAGATGATCTCGATGACGACGGCGCCGCCGATGAGGTAGCCGACGCGCAGGCCGAGCACCGTGATCGGGGTGATGAGCGCGTTGCGCAGCACGTTGCGCCCGACGACGACGTGGCGGGGGATGCCGGCGCCGATCGCCGTGCGGACGTAGTCCTTGTCGAGCTCCTCGACGACCGAGGTGCGCACGACGCGCGTGAGCTGGCCGACGACGGGGATCGCGAGCGCGATCGCGGGCAGCGCCATGCGGGCGAGGTAGCCGCCGAGGTCCTCGGACGGGTCGGGCAGCGGCCCGCTCGCGGGGAGCCAGCCGGCCCCGAGGGTGACGACCTGGATGAGCAGCACGGCGAGCCAGAACGACGGCGTCGCGAGCGACGCGACGGACACCACGCGGATCGCCTTGTCCGGCCAGCGGTCGCGGTAGAGCGCCGCGAGGATGCCCATGACGAGGGCGAGCACGACGGCGATGACGAGGCCCATGAGCGTGAGCTGGAGCGTGATGGGCAGGGCGCGCGCGACCTCGTCGGCGACGGGCACCTGGCGCGCGCTGAACGTGCCGAGGTCGCCGTGCAGCAGGCCGCCGAGGAACGCGACGTACCGGACGAGGAGCGGGTCGTTCAGGCCGTTGGCCTCGCGGTACGCCTCGCGCGCCTCGACGGACGCGCCCTCGCCGAGGGCTTGGATCGCCGGGTCGACCTGCGAGAACGACATCACGAGGAACACGAGGAACGTGATGCCGAGGATCATGATCGGCAGCTGCAGGAGGCGGCGTCCGACGAGTCGCAGCAGTGCGCTCACGATCGGCCTCCCGGTGCGTCGGGGGTGCGGTGCATGGTCTGTCCGTTCTGGGTGCCGGGCGGGTACCGGGCCTCTCGCCCGAGGGGGCGGGCGAGAGGCCCGGCGGTCGGTCGGCGCCGAGGGCTACGAGCCCGCGGCTACTTGACGAGGCCGGCGTCGAGGAACGACAGGCCGGTGATCGGCAGGGGCGAGAACCCGGAGAGCGTGGAGCCGTCCCACGCGGTCGGGAGCTGGCGGTGGAGCAGCGGGTAGAGCGGCACCTCGTCGGAGATCAGGTCGAACGCCTGGTCCCACAGCTCCTGCTGCTCGTCGCCGGACGTGCGCACCGCGGCGTCGAGGATCGTCTGGAGCTCGGCGAACTTCGGGTCGTCGTTCCAGCGGTAGCGCGACTGCGACCACACGTTGTCGCCGTACCACCAGCGCATGAGCAGGTCGGGGTCGTTGCCGAAGACCGACGGGTCGCCCGGGGCGACCATGACCTGCAGGTCGCCGTTGTCGACCTTGGTGTACTGGCCGCCGGACTGGCCGATGTCGAGCGTCGTGTCGACGCCGATCGCGTCGAGGTTCTCCTTGATGAGCGGCGCGATGTCCGCGACCCAGCCGGTGTCGGTCGTCATGAGCGTGATCGACAGGTCGCTCACGCCGGCCTGGGCGAGCAGGTCCTTGGCCTTCTCCGGGTCGTAGGAGTAGACCGTGGACGCCTCGTGGTAGTTCGGGTGGCTCTGCGGGAGGAAGCTCGTGGCCGCCGCGCCGTTGCCGAGCAGGCCGTTGTCGATGATCTTGTCCATGTCGAGCGCGTAGAAGAACGCCTGGCGCACGCGGACGTCGTCGAACGGCGGCAGGTCCGTGTTGAACATCATGAACAGCGTGCCGAACGACTGGACGGACTCGACGTCCACGGTGCCCTCGAGCGTCGGGACGTCGATGTAGGGGACGTCCTCGATCGCGCTGACCGTGCCGGAGCTCATCGCGGTGACGCGCGCGGCGGGGTCGGAGAGCAGGTTCCACACGAGGCCCGCGGCGAGCGCGGGGCGGGTGCCCGTGTAGTCGTCGAAGCGCTCGAACGTGATCTTGTCGTCCGGCGTGGCCTGGGTCATCTTGAACGGGCCGGTGCCGACGGGCAGCGCGTTGAACGCCTCGTAGTCGGACTCGACGAGGGCCTTCGGCACGATCTTGACGACCGAGAGCCGCTCGGGCACGAGGCTGAACGGGTACTTGAGGTTGACCGACACCGTGTCGTCGTCGACGGGGGTGACGGACTCGAGGAAGTCGACGAAGCCGGCGTAGAGCGACTCGTTCGCCGGGTCGAGCACGCGGTCGAAGCTGTACACGACGTCGTCCACGGTGACGGGCGTGCCGTCGTGGAAGACCGCGCCCTCGCGGAGGTCCACCTCGTAGTGCGTGTCGTCGACCTGCGCGGGCAGCTCGGTGCCGAGCGCGGGGTAGACCTCGCGCGTCGCGGGGTCGAGCTCGGTGAGTCCCTCGAACACGTGCCAGTTGGCCGCTACTGTCACGGCACCGGTGGTGATCATCGGGTCGAAGCCACCGGAGAGGGAGTACGAGATGCCCGCCTCGATCACGGCGTCCGGGTCGATCTCGCCCTGGGCGGCGCTGCCCTCGGTCGGGTCGTCCTGCGCAGCACCGCCGCCGGAGCACGCCGCGAGGCCGAGCGCGAGCACGACGCCCGCGGCGACCGCAGCGACTCCCCTGCGGGGAGGTGAGCTGACGTGAAGCTTCATTGGTTCTCCTGACATGAGACCGACATCGTTCCGGAGAGAAGATGTCTGATGTCTGACGTTGTGTAGCATGACACTAGGACCAGAAATCGAAGGGGTCAAGATGGCGACACCACGGCGCAGGAGCTTCAGCACGCTCGACGCGTCCCGCGACGGCGGACCCGGCGCGACCGCTCCCCGGCGCACGACCACCGCCGACCGGATCAAGGACTTCATCCTCGGCGAGGGGCTGCGCCCCGGGGACCCGCTGCCCACCGAGGCGGAGCTGTGCGAGCACCTGGGCGTGTCCCGGTCGAGCGTGCGCGAGGCGATCCGCACCCTGTCGACCCTCGACATCGTCGAGGTGCGCCACGGGCACGGCACGTTCGTCGGCAACATGTCGCTGGACGCGCTCGTGGAGGCGCTCGTGTTCCGCGGCGTGCTCTCCCCCGGCGACGACCTGCGCGCGCTGCGCGACGTCGTCGAGATCCGCCAGGCGCTCGACCTCGCCATGGCGGACGTCATCGTCGCGAGCCTGGCCGGCACCTCGAACCCCGAGCTGCACGCCCTCGTGGAGGAGATGGTGGCCGCCGCGGCCGAGGGCCTGAGCTTCCCCAAGCAGGACCGCGCGTTCCACACCGGCCTGCTCGCGCGCCTCGACAACTCGCTCGTCGGCCAGCTCGTCGCCGCGTTCTGGGACGTGCACACCGCGGTCGTCCCCAAGCTCGGCATCTCGGTCGCGGCCGACCTCGACCAGACCGCCCGCGCGCACGGCGAGATGCTCGACGCCGCGGAGGCCGGCGACGTCGAGGCGTTCCGCGCCGCCGTCGTCTCGCACTACGAGCCGATCGACCGCGCCCTCGGGGTGACCACCGCGTGAGCCCCGCCCTGCCCCCCGACCTCCCCGGCGGCCGGGCCTCCGCCCGGAGGCGCGTCGGGATCGCCGTCGTCGGCATCGGCGCGTTCGCGCGCGAGCACCTCGTCGCGCTGGCCGCCCTGCCCGGCGCGGACGTGCGGTGGGTCGTCGGGCACGACCTCGCCCGGACCCGGGCGCTGGCTGCGCTCGCGCCCGGAGCCCGCGCGACCACGTCCCTCGACGACGCGCTCGCCGACGACACGGTCCACGCGGTCGACGTCGTCACCGCGACACCCGCCCACGCGCGCGACACGGTCGCGGCCGGCGAGGCGGGCAAGCACGTGCAGGTCGAGAAGCCGGCCGCGCTCTCGCTCGACCGGCTCGACGCGATGGTCGCGGCGACGGAGGGCCGGGGCACCACGCTCGTCGTCGGGCAGACCGTGCGGTTCCAGCCCGCGGTGGCGGCGCTCGCCGCCGCGGCCCGCCGGGGCGAGATCGGCACCCCCCGCCTCGCGCACGTCTCCTGGTACACCGGCCACGCGTGGCCGGGCGGGTGGCGCGGCTGGCAGCTCGACCCCGAGCTCTCGGGTGGGCACCCCGTGCACAACGGCACCCACATCATGGACGCCGCGACGTGGCTGCTCGACGACGAGCCCGTCGAGGTCTTCGCGCGCGGGTTCCGCACGTTCTCGCCCGAGATGGAGTCGCCCGACTCGTTCCACGTCCAGCTCCGCACGACGTCCGGAGCGCTCGCCACGCTCGAGCTCTGCTACGCGCTGCGGCGCCGCGGGGAGCTCGTGCGGCGCGTCGTGCTCGTGGGCACCGAGGGCACGCTCGCGCACTCGACCACCGAGGAGGACGGCCTGCACTCCGACGCGACGACCGCCCCGCCGGCCTCCGTCGAGGGGGCGCTGGGGATCCAGCTCGCGCACTGGCTCGACGTCGTGCGCGGCGACGCGACGCCGGTCGTCACGACGCCTCAGGTCCGCGCCGCGCTCGCGACAGCGCTCGCCGCGCAGCGTTCGCTCCTCTCCGGCCGTCGTGAGCGCGTCGCCGACGTACCCGGGTACGCCCCGGTGGAGGTGGCCGCATGAGCACGACCCTGCGCGTCGCGTTCGCGTCGGCCGTGCGCCACGCCACCGACTACCTGCGGATCCTCGGCGGGGACGAGCGCGTCGAGCTCGTCGGCGTCGTCGAGGAGGCGGGCGCGCCCGGCTGGGTGCGCGAGGACTCGCGCGCCGTCGCCGAGAGCGTCGGCCTGCCGTACGGCGAGGTCGCCGACGTGGCGTCGGCCGCGGAGGCCCTGGGATCCGCCGTCGACCTCGTCGTCGTGTGCGCCGAGCCGACCCGGCACGCGCGCCTCGCGGCGGGGCTGCTGGAGGCGGGCCTGGACGTGCTCGTCGACAAGCCCGTCGCGACGACGCTCGCCGATGCCGACCACCTCGCCGCGGTGGCCACGCGCACGGGCCGCACGTGCGCCGTCGTGAACCGCACGCACGCGCCCGCCCTGCGCCGGCTGCGCGCCTGGGTCGACGCGGGGCACGTGGGCCTGCCGCGCCACCTCGACCTCGAGTTCTTCGCCTCCGGCGCGCACTTCGCGACGTCGGTCGAGCGGCCCGCGCTCGTCGTGGACCGCGCGCTCTCGGGCGGCGGCGAGCTGCTCAACTTCCTCGGCTACTGCGCCGACGCGGCCCACCACCTCACCGGGCTGCGCACGGTCGAGGTGCACGCCTTCACCGGCTCGCTCTTCCTCGACCCGCACCGCGAGGCCGGGGTCGAGGACACGGCCGTCGTCACGCTCGGGCTGGAGCGAGGCGTGACCGCGACGATCACCCTCGGGCGCGTCCCGTTCGCGCCCGGCGGGACGCCGACCACGTCGTCGGTGCGGCTGCTCGGGTCGCACGGCCACGCCGTCGCGGACGACGACGCCCCCGCGGTCGCGCGGTTCGGCCCTGACGGGCGCACGACGATCGCCGCCGACGCCGGCCAGGTCGCCGCGACGGCGTACCTGCGACACGTCGTCGGGGCGGTGCTCGCCGGGGAGCGGCCGGACTACGGCATCGACGAGGCGCGCGCGACGCTCGCCGTGATCGACGCGGCGTACCGCTCGGTCGACGCGGGCGACGTCGTCGCGGTGGAGCACCGAGCGGTGCACGAGGAGACGAGGGTCTGATGGAGGTCGTGATCGCTCCTGCGGAGCGGTTGGCGGTGCTGGCTGCGGACGCGGTCGAGAAGGTGGTGCGGTCGCGGCCGGAGGCGGTGCTGGGGCTGGCGACGGGGTCGTCGCCGTTGAGGGTGTACGACGAGCTGGCGCGGCGCCACCGTGAGGACGGGTTGTCGTTCGCGGGGGTGCGGGCGTTCATGCTCGACGAGTACGTGGGCCTGCCCGCGGAGCACCCCGAGCGGTACCGGAACGTGATCGAGACCGAGATCGCCTCGCGGGTGGACTTCGCCGAGGGCGCGGTCCAG
>NZ_LUAZ01000038.1:0-42325 GCF_001647255.1 Cellulosimicrobium sp. I38E | reverse complement strand
CCCCCGTCGGCCCGCGCACGAAGGGCTGGGTCATCGGTCGCATCGTCGGCGCACCGGTCATCCTCACGCCCTCGTGGTTCCTGGCCGCGGCGATCCTCACGGTGCTGTTCGTCCCCACGGTGCGGCGGCTCGCGCCGCACCTGGGCACCGAGGTGTACCTCGTCTCGTTCGCGTTCGTGCTCCTGCTGTTCGCGTCGGTGTTCCTGCACGAGGTGGCGCACGCGCTCGTCGCGCGGGCACGCGGGCAGCACGTCACCGAGCTCGCCGTCACGCTGTGGGGCGGGCACACCGCCTACTCGGGGACGTCCGCGCGCCCGCTCGACGGCTTCCTCATCTCCGTGGTCGGGCCGCTGACCAACCTGGCGCTGGCGGTCGTGTTCTGGGTGACGTTCCAGGCGCAGCCGACCTTCTCGGTGCCCGCGCTGCTGCTGTACGCCGGGGCGTTCTCCAACGCCTTCGTCGGGTTCTTCAACCTGCTGCCCGGGCTGCCGCTCGACGGTGGCCAGATCCTCGAGTCGGCCGTGTGGGCCGCGACGGGCTCGCGCACCAAGGGCACGGTCGCGGCGGGCTGGGTCGGGCGCGCCGTCGCCGTGGGCGTCGTCGCGTGGGCCCTCGTGTGGCCGCTCACCCTCGGACGGCAGCCGGACCTGTGGACCGTCGCGTGGGCCGCGCTCATCGGCGCCTTCCTCTGGAGCGGCGCCGGGCAGGCCATCACGGTGGGGCGTTCGCGCGAGGCGGTCTCCGGACTCTCCGTGCGCGGGCTCGCACGGCCGGCCGTCGTCGTGCCGTCCACGGCGACGGTCGCGGCCGTGGGCCGGTCCGTGGCGCTCGCGGGCGGTCCGCACGTCCTCGCCGTCCTCGTCGACGGGTCGGGACGACCCGTCGGGTACGCGGACCCGGCCGCGGCCGCGGCGGTGCCGCCGGACGCCGCCGAGTCGACTCCCGTCGGCGCCGTCGCGGTCCCGCTGCCTGCCGGAGCCACGATCGACGCGCACCTCCAGGGCCAGGACATGCTCGCCGTGCTCGCGCGCGTCGGCCGGGACGGCGCGGTCGTCGCCGTGACCGACGGCGGCCGGGTCGTCGGGGCGCTCGAGGTCGCCCGCGTCGTCGCGGCCCTGCGGGACGCGCAGCGCGGCCGCTGACCGGGCCCGCCCACGCCGCCGAGCGCACAGTACGGCGACTCGCCGCGGGGCGTGGCCGACCGGCCCGTAGGATGGTCGCCCGTGACCTCCGAGCCCGCCGCCACGCCCGGCCCCCAGACGACGCCCTCCGGACCGGACGGCGCACCCGCGCCCGCGGGCACCACCACGGACCGCCCGGTGGCGACCGGCGCAGACGAGCGCCGCGGCCCGCTGCGCGTGGGCGACAAGGTGCAGCTCACGGACCCCCGGGGACGCCTGCACACCATCACGCTCGCGCCGGGGGCGACGTTCCACACGCACAAGGGTTACCTGCGCCACGACGACCTCATCGGGCAGCCCGAGGGGAGCGTCGTCCGCAACACGGCCGAGATCGAGTACCTCGCGCTGCGCCCGCTGCTCGCGGACTACGTGCTGTCGATGCCGCGCGGTGCGGCGGTCGTCTACCCCAAGGACGCGGGGCAGATCGTCGCGATGGCGGACATCTTCCCCGGCGCGCGCGTCGTCGAGGCGGGCGTCGGCTCGGGCGCGCTGACCATGTCGCTCCTGCGCGCCGTCGGCGACGCGGGCGAGCTGCACTCGATCGAGCGGCGAGAGGACTTCGCCGCGATCGCGCGCGGCAACGTCGAGACCTTCTTCGGCGGAGAGCACCCGGCCTGGACGCTGTCCGTCGGCGACCTCGCCGACGTGCTCCCGACCGTCGCCGAGGACGGCACGGTCGACCGCGTCGTGCTCGACATGCTCGCGCCGTGGGAGAACCTCGACGTCGTCGCCCGGGCGCTCGTCCCCGGCGGCGTGCTCGTCTGCTACGTCGCCACGACGACGCAGCTCTCGCGCCTCGCGGAGGACCTGCGCGCGGACGGGCGCTACGCCGAGCCGGTCGCGTGGGAGTCGATGGTGCGGGGCTGGCACCTCGAGGGCCTCGCGGTCCGCCCGCAGCACCGCATGATCGGGCACACGGGCTTCCTGCTCACCGCGCGCCGTCTGGCCGACGGCGTCGCGCCGCCGGAGCGCAAGCGCCGCCCCGCCAAGGGCGCCTACCCGGCCGACACCGAGCAGTGGTCGCCCGAGGAGCTCGGCGAGCGTCCGGTCTCGGAGAAGAAGATCCGTCGCGTGCGGCGCGACGTCGGCCAGGGCCCGGAGCAGGCCGTCACCCCTGGCTCCTCGCAGGACGAGCACCCGTCCGACGTGTCGGAGGCATGACGGTCCGGTAACGATCGGGACCCGGTCGTCTCACGCTGGGTGTCGTCCGTGTGCTCGGACGAGGATTGTGCCTAAGGTCTACACCCGACCGCCGGACGGTGGTCGGCACGGGTGCCCCCACGGGTCCGCCGTCCGCCGTCCAGCACGCGGTCGGGCGAGCCGCCGGCGAGAGGGGAACACCCGATGAGCGAGACATTCGGCCGTAGCGACGAGGCCCCGCAGAGCAGCGCGCGAGAGCTCGCGCTGCTGTCCGCGAAGAACGAGAGGCTCGCCGAGGCGCTGAGAGCCGCACGGGACCAGATCCTCGACCTCAAGAGGCAGATCGACGACCTCGCCAAGCCCCCGGGCACGTACGCGGTGTTCCTCGCCGCGCACCCGGACGGGTCGGTCGACGTGTCCGCCGCCGGGCGCAAGATGCACGTCGGAGCCAGCCCGAGCCTGGACGTGGAGCGGCTGCGCCCCGGCCAGGAGGTCAAGCTCAACGAGGCGATGACCGTCGTCGCGGCGGGCGGGTACGAGCGCACGGGCGAGATCGTCACGGCCAAGGAGATCCTCGACGCCGACCGCGTGCTGGTCGTGGGTCGCGCCGACGAGGAGCGCGTCGTGCGCCTCGCGGGCTCGGTCGCGCACACGTCGCTGCGCGTCGGGGACTCGCTGACCATCGACACGCGCAGCGGGTTCGTGTTCGAGGTGATCCCCAAGTCCGAGGTCGAGGAGCTCGTCCTCGAGGAGGTCCCGGACATCGAGTACGAGGACATCGGTGGCCTCGGTCCGCAGATCGAGCAGATCCGCGACGCGGTCGAGCTGCCGTTCACGCACCCCGACCTCTTCCGCGAGCACGGGCTGCACCCGCCCAAGGGCGTCCTCCTGTACGGGCCGCCCGGGTGCGGCAAGACGCTCATCGCCAAGGCCGTCGCGAACTCGCTCGCGCACACCGTCGCGCGGGCGCGCGGCGAGCAGGTCGAGGACGGGTCGGGCGCGGCGCGCAGCTACTTCCTCAACGTCAAGGGCCCCGAGCTGCTCAACAAGTACGTGGGCGAGACCGAGCGGCACATCCGCCTGATCTTCGCCCGCGCGCGGGAGAAGGCGTCCCAGGGCACCCCGGTCGTCGTGTTCTTCGACGAGATGGAGTCGCTGTTCCGCACGCGCGGCACCGGCCTGTCGTCCGACGTCGAGACGACGATCGTGCCCCAGCTCCTCGCCGAGATCGACGGCGTCGAGCGGCTCGACAACGTCATCGTCATCGGGGCGTCCAACCGCGAGGACATGATCGACCCCGCGATCCTGCGGCCCGGTCGTCTCGACGTGAAGATCAAGATCGAGCGGCCGGACGCCGAGGGCGCCAAGGAGATCTTCGCCAAGTACCTCACCGAGGACCTGCCGATCCACGCCGCCGACCTTGCCGAGCACGGCGGCAACCAGCGCGAGGCCCTCGACGCGATGATCCGGTCCGTGGTCGAGCGCATGTACTCCGAGGAGGACGAGAACCAGTTCCTCGAGGTCACGTACGCGAGCGGCGACAAGGAGGTCCTGTACTTCAAGGACTTCAACTCGGGCGCGATGATCCAGAACGTCGTCGACCGCGCCAAGAAGTCCGCGATCAAGGACTTCCTCGCGACCGGCCAGCGCGGCATCCGCGTCGACCACCTCCTCTCGGCGTGCGTCGACGAGTTCAAGGAGAACGAGGACCTGCCCAACACGACCAACCCCGACGACTGGGCGCGCATCAGCGGCAAGAAGGGCGAGCGCATCGTCTTCATCCGCACGATCGTCCAGAAGAAGGGCGAGGGCGGCTCCCCGCGCACCATCGACACGGTGACGAACACGGGTCAGTACCTCTGATCCGGCAGGGCACGGCCGCGCCGGGCCCACGGCCGCAGGGCCGGTGGGTCCTCGCGGTCCGGCTCCTGTGGGTCGCCGGCTTCCTCGTGGGGACGACGACGCACGTGCTCGACCTGACGGCGGGCGGGACCGGCGTGTACGCCGGCTTCCCGCCCGCCGCCCGCGCCTTCTGGGTGTCGCTCACGCTCCTCGACCCGCTCGTGGTGCTCCTGCTCGCGCTGCGTCGTCGGGCGGCCGTCCCGCTCGGGGTGGCGATCATGGTGGTCGACGTCGCGGTCAACGCGACCGTGGGCGCGCTCGTGGGCGGGCTGGCGCCCTGGGGCCTCGTCAACCAGTCGCTGTTCGGCGTCCTCGTTCTGGCGACGGCCCGTGTCCTGTGGCGCGCCGACGACCCGGCCGCTCGTGGACAGGACCGACGCGCCGTCGGCGGACCGACATAGGGTGAGCGCGTGAGCGTTCGACGGGTCATGGGGATCGAGACCGAGTACGGCGTCCTGCAGCCGGGGAAGCCGATGGCGAACCCGATGCTGATGTCGAGCCAGGTCGTCACCACCTACCGGGCGCTCGCCGCGCGCAGCGACGGCGCCCGGGGCCGGGCGCGCTGGGACTACGACGACGAGGACCCGCTCCAGGACGCGCGAGGCTTCCACGTCCCGCGCGCCTCGGCCCACCCGTCGCTGCTCACCGACGACCCGGCCCGGCCCGCGCCGTCGGGGCCGGTGGCGGAGCCTGCCGGGGGAGCGGCGTCCGAGGGCTCGCTCCAGGAGGTCGCGCGCCCGACGACCGAGGAGTACGACGACCCGAGCGCGGCGAACGTGATCCTCACGAACGGTGCCCGGCTGTACGTCGACCACGCGCACCCGGAGTACTCCTCGCCCGAGGTCACGGTGCCGCACGACGTCGTGTGCTGGGACGTGGCGGGGGAGCGCGTGATGCTCGCGGCGTCGCGCGAGCTGGACCAGGTGCCGGGCGGGTCCGTCCTGCTGTACAAGAACAACGTCGACGGCAAGGGCGCGAGCTACGGCACGCACGAGAACTTCCTCGTGGACCGGGACGTCCCCTTCGGGGTGCTCGTGGAGATGCTCACCCCGTTCCTCGTGACCCGGCAGGTGTTCGCCGGCTCGGGGCGCGTCGGCCTCGGCCCGACGGGCGAGGAGCACGGCTTCCAGATCTCGCAGCGAGCGGACTACGTGGAGGCCGAGGTCGGGCTGGAGACCACGCTGCGCCGCCCGATCGTCAACACGCGGGACGAGCCCCACGCCGACCGGCAGCGCTGGCGCCGGCTGCACCTCATCATCGGCGACGCGAACATGCTCGAGACCGCGACGTACCTCAAGACGGGCACGACGTCGCTCGTGCTGTTCGTCGTCGAGCACCTCGAGGAGCTGGGGCCGCGGGTGCGGGCGCGGCTGGCCGCCCTGCGGCTCGCGGACCCGGTCGCGGACGTGCAGCGGGTGAGCCGCGACCTGGACCTCACGCGTCGGCTCACCCTCGCCGACGGGCGCGAGCTGACCGCGCTGGAGGTCCAGCGCGAGTACCTCGCGGTGGCCGCGGAGGCGTCGGAGCGGCTCGCCGGCACCGCCGGCGTCGACGCGCCCACGCGCGACGTGCTCGCCCGGTGGGCCTCGGTGCTCGAACGCCTCGGGACGGACCGCGACGCGTGCGCGCGCGACGTCGAGTGGGTCGCGAAGCTGCGCCTCCTCGACCGCCTGCGCGAGCGCGACGGCCTCGACTGGGGCCACTCGCGGCTCGCGGCGATGGACCTCCAGTGGTCCGACGTGCGCCCCGAGCGCGGCATCTACCACCGGCTCCTCGCGGCGGGCGCGGTCGACCGCGTCGTCACCGAGCGCGAGGTCGGCGCCGCCGTGCACCACGCGCCGGAGGACACGCGCGCGTTCTTCCGCGGCGAGGTGATGGCGCGCTACGGCGACCAGGTCTCCGCCGCGAGCTGGGACTCCGTGATCTTCGACGTGCCGGGCGCGCCGTCGCTCCAGCGGGTCCCCATGATGGACCCGCTGCGGGGGACGCGGGCGCACATCGGTGCGCTGCTCGACGCGAGCCCGGACGCGGCGGCGCTCCTGGCGGGTCTGGCAGGCCCGTCGTGAGCGGCGGCGACTAGGCTGGACGTACGACGGCGCCCCGCCCCTCGCGGAACGGGCGCCGCGTGCGAGCAGGGCCGGGAAGGGCGCGAGCCCCGACCGGGTTGGAACGGACAGAGCGTCGGCGCGGCACCGTGCCGACGGACGAGGAGGCAGCCATGGCGGGTACCGAACGCACCCACGCGTCGCACGAGGACCGGCGTCCCGACGACGAGCCCGAGGGCCCCGAGGTCCCGGTCGCGCCGCAGGCGCAGTCGCGCGACGCGGAGGTCGACGCGCTCCTCGAGGAGATCGACGAGGTGCTGGAGACGAACGCGGAGTCCTTCGTCCGGGGCTTCGTCCAGAAGGGCGGCGAGTAGGAAGGGTGACGGCAACCCGATGAGCACGGACCAGCCAGGGCGCCTGCCCGACGCGTTCACGACCCCCGGGTCGTCGTCCTTCCTGGACTTCCTGTCCGGGCACGCCCCGGACCTGCTGCCGTCGCACCGCGCCGCCGCGCACACGTCCGGGGGCGTCGCGCCCGACGCGCCGCACGCGACGACGATCGTGGCGCTCACGTTCGGCGCCGAGGGCGTCGCGGGCGGCGTCGTCATGGCGGGGGACCGCCGCGCGACGATGGGCTCGATGATCGCGAACCGCGAGATCGAGAAGGTCTTCCCGGCGGACGAGTTCTCGGCGGTCGGGATCGCGGGGACCGCGGGCATCGCGGTCGAGCTCGTGCGCCTGTTCCAGCTCGAGCTCGAGCACTACGAGAAGATCGAGGGCTCGCTGCTCTCTCTGGACGGCAAGGCCAACCGCCTGTCGACGATGATCCGGCAGAACCTCGGCCTCGCGATGCAGGGGCTCGCGGTGGTCCCGCTGTTCGCCGGGTTCGACCTCGACCGCGGTGGCGGCCGCATCTTCTCCTACGACGTGACCGGTGGCCGGTACGAGGAGCGCGCCTACCACTCGGTGGGTTCCGGCTCGGTGTTCGCGCGGAGCTCGCTGAAGAAGCTCTGGCGCACCGAGCTCGACCGCCAGGCGTCGGTGCGCGTCGCGGTCGAGGCCCTGTACGACGCGGCGGACGACGACTCGGCGACGGGCGGCCCGGACCCGGTGCGTCGTATCTGGCCCGTCGTCGCCGTCGTGACGCAGGCCGGGTACGAGCGCGTCCCCGACGACGAGCTCGCGGCCGTCGTCGAGCAGATCGTGGCCGAGCGGTCCGGGACGGGCGTGCCGCGTCGGCGACCGGCCGTGACGAACGCCGAGGCGGTCCCGCACGACCAGCCGCACGACCTGTCGCAGGGCCCCGCGTCGGGAGGTGACGCCGAGTGAACATGCCCTTCTACGTCTCGCCCGAGCAGCTCATGAAGGACCGGGCGGACTTCGCGCGCAAGGGCATCGCGCGCGGCCGGTCCGTCGTGGTCCTCGCGTACGAGGACGGGATCGCGTTCGCCACGGAGAACCCGTCGCGCGCGCTGCACAAGATCTCGGAGATCTACGACCGCATCGCGTTCGCCGCGGTGGGCAAGTACAACGAGTTCGAGAACCTGCGGGTCGCGGGCGTGCGCTACGCGGACCTGCGGGGGTACTCCTACGACCGCACCGACGTCAACGCGCGCGGGCTCGCGAACGCGTACGCCCAGACGCTCGGCACGGTGTTCACCACGGAGTCCAAGCCGCTCGAGGTCGAGCTCGTCGTCGCGGAGGTCGGGCGTACCTCGGCGCAGGACCAGCTCTACCGGATCTCCTACGACGGATCCGTCGCCGACGAGCAGGGGGTCGTCGTCATGGGCGGGCAGGCCGACCAGCTCGGACGCGTGCTCCAGGACGCGTGGGAGCCCGGCCTCGGCCTGGCCGAGGTGCTGCGGCTCGCCGTGCGCGCGCTCGGTGCGGGGAGCGACGGGGAGGAGGTGCGGACCATCCCGGCCGCGCAGCTCGAGGTCGCCGTCCTGGACCGTACGCGCCCACGGCGCGCGTTCCGCCGCATCTCGGGGAGCGCGCTCGAGGACCTCCTCGCGGACGGCGACGGCCCGGCGGCGGCCGCCGACGCCGCGACCGACGACGCGGGCGACGCGACGGGCGCCGGCCCCGCGACGGACGAGGGGTAGGACCGCGATGGACCGCAGGATCTTCGGGCTGGAGACCGAGTACGGCGTGACGTGCGCGTCCGACGACGGCCGGGGGCTGTCGGCGGACGAGGTGGCGCGCTACCTGTTCCGCAAGGTGGTCGCGTGGGGGCGCTCGTCCAACGTGTTCCTGCGCAACGGGTCGCGCCTGTACCTCGACGTCGGCTCGCACCCCGAGTACGCGACGGCCGAGTGCGACGACGTGCACCAGCTCGTCGCGTACGACCGCGGCGGCGAGCGGATCCTGGAGGGCCTCGTCGCCGACGCGCAGCAGCGCCTCGAGCACGAGGGCCTGCCGGGGCGCATCCACCTCTTCAAGAACAACACCGACTCGGCGGGCAACTCGTACGGGTGCCACGAGAACTACCTCGTGCGGCGCCAGGGCGACTTCTCGCGCCTGTCCGACGTGCTCGTCCCGTTCCTCATCACCCGCCAGGTGCTCACGGGCGCGGGCAAGGTCCTCGCGACGCCGCGCGGCGCGGTGTACTGCCTGTCGCAGCGCGCCGACCACATCTGGGAGGCGGTCTCCAGCGCGACGACGCGGTCCCGCCCGATCATCAACACGCGCGACGAGCCGCACGCCGACGCCGAGAGCTACCGGCGCCTCCACGTCATCGTCGGCGACTCGTCCATGGCGGAGACGACGACGATGCTCAAGGTCGGCTCGACCGACCTCATCCTGCGCATGGTCGAGGCGGGCGTGCCGGTGCGCGACCTGGCGCTCGAGAACCCGATCCGGTCGATCCGCGAGATCAGTCACGACATGACCGGCAAGCAGCCCGTCCAGCTCGCGAGCGGTCGGACGGTCACCGCGATCGACCTCCAGGGCGAGTACCTCCAGCGCGTCAAGGAGTTCGTCGAGCAGGACGTCTCTCCGACGCCGGTCGTCAAGCAGGTCCTCGACCTGTGGGAGCGGGGGCTGCGCGCGCTCGAGACGGGCGATCTCTCGCTGGTCGACCGCGAGCTCGACTGGGTCATCAAGTACCGGCTGATCCAGCGCTACCAGGCCAAGCACGGGCTCGAGCTCGACGACCCGCGGATCGCGCGCCTCGACCTCGCGTACCACGACATCTCGCGCACCGAGGGGTTGTACAACCTCCTCGCCGCCCGCGGGATGGTCGAGCGGGTCACGACGGACCTCGAGGTGTTCGAGTCCACGGCGGTCCCGCCGCAGACGACGCGCGCCAAGCTGCGGGGCGACTTCGTACGCGCCGCGCAGGAGGCGCGCCGGGACTACACGGTCGACTGGGTGCACCTCAAGCTCAACGACCAGGCGCAGCGCACGGTCCTGTGCAAGGACCCGTTCCGGAACGTCGACGAGCGCGTGGAACGCCTCATCGAGTCGATGTGACGCGGGACGTGATGTGACGAACCTTGCCCTCGCGGCCGGGCGCCCCGTGCGGGGCGCCCGGCCCGTCCGTCGTCGCGCGCCCGCGGCCCGGGCGGCGCTCGCGCTGCTCGTGGCGCTCGTCGCGACCGTGGTCCTCGCCGCGTGCACGGAGCCGGAGGACGCGACCCCGACGCCGCTGAACACCGACCTCACCGTGATCGGCTCGTCGGGCGCGCCGCCCGAGCTGCAGTACCGTGCCCCGCTCGACGTCCCCGAGGCGACCTCGGAGGTCGTGTGGCCGGGAGCCGGGGCCGAGCTCGTCGACGGCGGGCCGCTCCTGCTCAACCTCTACGCGCAGGACGTGAGCGACGGGACGGTCCTCCAGAACACGTACACGGACGCGCCGCGCTGGCGCGCGCTGACGGACGAGTCGATCGGGCGCGACCTGCGCGACCTCCTGCGCGGTCAGCGGGTGGGCGCCCGCCTCCTGCGGCTCGAGGAGGACGACGGCGTCCCCGTCGCGCTGGTCGTGGACGTGCTGCCGACGCGCGCGTCGGGCGAGGCGGTCGCTCCCGTCGAGGGCCTGCCGACCGTGTCGCTCGCCGAGGATGGGGCGCCGAGCGTCACGATCCCGCCCGAGACGGCCGCACCCGCGGGGCTCGTCGTGCAGCCGCTGGTCCGCGGCGACGGCCGCCAGGTCGAGGTGGGCCAGGTCGTGACCGTCCGGTACACGGGGGTGCGCTGGTCCGACGGCGAGGTCTTCGACTCCACGTGGGCCGAGGGCGCCGCGCCGCTGTCGATCATGATCGGCATCGGCGAGGTCATCGAGGGCTGGGAGCAGGGCCTCCTCGAGCAGTCGGTCGGCAGCCAGGTGCTGCTCGTCGTCCCGCCCGACCTCGCCTACGGCGAGACGGCCAACCCGCTCGCGGGCGAGACGCTCGTCTACGTCGTGGACATCCTCGACGCCCAGTTCCCGGTGACCGCGGAGGAGGCCGCCGAGGGCGGCGCCGACGGCACCGGCACCGACACGACCGGCGACGCGCCGGCCGACCAAGGAGAGTCCTCATGACCGTCGCGATCCGCGTGATCCCGTGCCTCGACGTCGACGCAGGGCGCGTCGTCAAGGGCGTGAACTTCGAGAACCTGCGCGACGCGGGCGACCCCGTCGAGCTCGCCTCCCGGTACGACGCGGAGGGTGCGGACGAGCTGACGTTCCTCGACGTCTCGGCGTCCTCGGGGAACCGCGAGACGACGTACGACGTCGTGCGGCGCACCGCCGAGCAGGTCTTCGTCCCGCTCACCGTCGGCGGCGGCGTGCGCTCGGCGGAGGACGTGGACCGCCTCCTGCGCGCCGGCGCGGACAAGGTGGGGGTCAACACGGCGGCGATCGCCCGCCCCGAGCTCATCGCCGAGATCGCCGACCGCTTCGGCAGCCAGGTGCTGGTCCTGTCCGTCGACGCGCGGCGCACGACGGGCGACGTGCGCACGGAGTCCGGGTACGAGGTCACGACCCACGGCGGGCGCCGGGGGACGGGCATCGACGCCGTGGAGTGGGCCGCGCGCGCCGCGGGGCTCGGGGCCGGCGAGATCCTCCTCAACTCCATGGACGCCGACGGCACGACCGCGGGCTTCGACCTCGAGATGCTCGCCGCGGTGCGCTCCGAGGTCCGGGTCCCGCTCGTCGCGAGCGGGGGCGCCGGGACGCCCGAGCACTTCGTGGCCGCGGCGCGCGCCGGGGCCGACGCCGTGCTCGCCGCGAGCGTCTTCCACTTCGGCGCCCTGACGGTCGCCCAGGTCAAGGACGCGATGCGCGCGCAGGGCGTCGAGGTGCGCTGAGCGGGCCGCGCGCGGGCCTGCGGGGCTCGACCAGGTCGCGCCGTGGAATACCGTCGGGCCCTGTCAGGGCTGCATGAGAGGATCGTGCAACTCCCTGAACGAAAGACGAGGACCGTCCCGTGCCCGGCAGCAGGACGCGCCCCACCGGCGCTGACGCCCAGCCCGCCCCGACCGACCTGCCGGCTCCGACGGACCGGCCCGACCCGCCCCGGGACCCGCTCCCCGACGAGCCGACCGTCCGCCGCCCGCACGCCCTGACCGGGTCGCGCGTGCGCCGGTCGCTCGCTCTCATGGGCCGCGGCATCCGCGACGAGCCGCGCACGTACGCGCTGGCCATCGGGTCCTCCGCGCTCTTCGGGGCGCTCACCGTCGCCGTGAGCAGCGCGATCGGCACCGCGACGGACGAGGTCGTGGTCCCGGCGCTCGCGGGCGACGAGGCCGCGCGCGGCCGCATCTGGGTCGCGGGCCTCGTCCTCGCGGGCATCGCGGTCTCGCTCGCGGCGAGCGTCGCGGCCCGCCGCATCTTCGCCGGCAACGGGTACGCCGCGCTCCAGGCGCGGCACCGCACGGCGGTGACGCGCCAGTACCTGCGCCTGCCCATGTCGTGGCACCGCTCGCACCCCGCGGGCCAGCTCCTGTCGAACGCGAACTCCGACGTCGAGGCGGCGACGGGCGTGTTCAACCCGCTCCCGTTCGCGCTCGGCGTCGTCGTCATGATCGGTGTCGCCGCCGTGATGCTCTTCCGCGTCGACGTCTGGCTCGCGTGCGCGGCGCTGGTCGTCATCCCGGTCGCGATCGCCGTGAACATCGTCTTCCAGCGCTACATGTCGCCCGCGATCACGCGCGCGCAGCAGCTCCGGGCCGAGGTCTCGGACGTCGCGCACGAGAGCTTCGAGGCCTCCCTGCTCGTCACGTCGCTCGGCACCGCGGACCGCGAGGAGCGCCGCTTCGCCGAGCGCACCGACGAGCTGCGCGCCGCGAACGTCCGGGTCGGCGTCGTGCGCGCGTTCTTCGACCCGGTCATCGAGCTCCTGCCCTCGCTCGGCACCCTCCTCGTGCTGGCCGTCGGGACCGTCCGGCTCACCTCAGGCGGCGTCGCGGCGGGCGACATCGTCACCGCCGCCTACCTGCTCACGGTCATGGCCGTCCCGGTCCGGGCCTTCGGCTGGGTGCTCGGCGAGCTCCCGCGGGCCCTCGTCGGGTACGAGCGCATCAGCCGCGTCGTCGACGCCGGCGGGGTGCTGCGCCCCGGGACAGGCGGCCTCCCCGGCGGGGGCTCCGGCCTGGGCGTGCGCCTCGAGGGCGTCGGTGTGGACGTCCGCGCGGGCGGACGCGTGATCACCCTGCTCGACGGGATCGACCTCCGGGTCGATCCCGGGACCACGGTCGCGGTCGTCGGCCCTACGGGCGCGGGCAAGACGACGCTCGTGTCGCTGCTCGCCCGGCTCTCCGACCCCACGCGCGGGCGCGTCCTGCTCGACGGCACCGACGTGCGCGAGGTGCGCGAGACCGACCTGACGTCCCAGGTCGCGCTCGTGGCCCAGCAGGCGTTCGTCTTCGAGGACTCCGTGCGGGCGAACGTCACGCTCGTCGACGACGGCGACCCGGGCCCGGACGACGACCAGGTCTGGGAGGCGCTGCGCCTGGCGCGCGTCGACGACGTCGTCGCGCGGCTGCCGGAGGGCCTGGACGCGCCGCTGGGGGAGCGCGGGGCGAACCTGTCGGGCGGCCAGCGCCAGCGGCTCGCCATCGCGCGCGCGCTCGTGCGCCGTCCCCGCCTGCTCGTCCTCGACGACGCGACGTCCGCGGTCGACCCGCGCGTCGAGCAGCAGATCCTCGCGGGTCTCGCGCGCGAGGGGGTGGACCGACCGACCGTCGTCATGGTGGCGTACCGCATGTCGAGCGTCGCGCTCGCGGACGTCGTCGTGCACGTGGAGTCGGGCCGCGTGGTCGACGTCGGGACGCACGACGAGCTGCTCGCGCGCGACGCCGGGTACCGCGAGCTCGCGACCGCGTACGCGCGCGAGGCGGAGCGGCGCGAGCAGGAGCGTGCGGACGCCACCGACGACACCGCCCGGGAGGCGGCCGAGGACGGGCGCGACGAGCGCGACGAGGGCCGTCGTGAGGACGACCTCGCACGTCGCGAGGAGATCGAGGAGGACGACGTCGTGCGGCACGTCGAGACGGGGGCGCTGGAGGAATGAGCCGGACCACCACCACGCAGCGGCCGGCGCCGGCCGGCGCGCCGGGCCGGGCGGCCGAAGCCCGGATCGCCTCCGCGAGCTCGCTGGGCGTCCTCGCCACCCTGCGCCGAGGCGTCCAGGTGTCGCCGCAGATCCTCGACGGGATCTGGATCACGCTCGGGCTCGCGGTCGCGGCCGCGCTGGGCCGCGTCGTCGTCCCGGTGACCGTCCAGCAGACCGTCGACACCGGCGTGCTCGCCGACGGCGGGCCGGACACGACCCGCGTCGCGGTGCTCGTCGGCGTGGCCGCGGTCGTCATCGTCCTCGCGGGCCTCTGCTCGGCCTTCGTCAACGTCCGGCTGTTCCGGTCGACCGAGGCGGGGCTCGCCGGCCTGCGCGTACGGGCGTTCCGGCACGTGCACGACCTCTCCGTCCTCACGCAGAACACCGAGCGGCGCGGGTCGCTCGTCTCGCGCGTGACGAGCGACGTCGACACCATCTCGCTCTTCGTCCAGTGGGGCGGCATCATGCTGCTCGTCTCGGTGCTCCAGATCGGCGTCGCGACGGTCCTCATGGCCGTCTACTCGTGGCAGCTCACGCTCGTGGTCTGGGCGTGCTTCGTCCCGCTGTTCCTCGTCCTGCGCCCCGCGCAGGCCCGCGTCAACGACGCGTACACCCAGGTCCGGGCGCGCGTCGGCGGGATGCTCGGCGCCATCTCGGAGTCGATCGTCGGCGCCGAGACCATCCGCGCGTACGGCGCGGGCGCCCGCACCGCGCGGCGCGTCGACGCCGCGGTCGACGCGACCCGGCGCGCGATGGTCCGGGCGCAGAAGCTCGTCGCCGTCGTCTTCTCGAGCGGCGTGCTCGTCGCGAACCTCGTGCTGGCCGTCGTCGTCGTGGTCGGGTCCTACCTCGGGGTCGCCGGCGACATCTCGGTCGGCCAGCTCCTCGCGTTCCTCTTCCTCGTCCAGCTCTTCACGGGCCCCGTGCAGATGGCGACCGAGATCCTCAACGAGCTCCAGAACGCCGTCGCCGGCTGGCGGCGGGTCCTCGCGGTCCTGGAGACGCCCGTCGAGGTGGTCGACAAGGGCGACGCGGGGGAGCGCAGCCCGCGTGGCCCCGCCCACGTGCGGCTCGAGGGCGTGCGGTTCGCCTACCCCGACGGCCCGGAGGTGCTGCACGACGTCGACCTCGACCTCCCGGCGCGGGCGTCCGTCGCGGTCGTGGGCGCGACCGGTTCCGGGAAGACGACGATCGCGAAGCTCGTCACCCGGCTCATGGACCCGACCGCGGGGCGCGTGCTCCTCGACGGCACCGACCTGCGCGACCTCGCCGTCGCGTCCCTGCGCGAGCGCGTCGTGCTCGTGCCCCAGGAGGGCTTCCTCTTCGACGGCACGCTCGCGGACAACGTGGCGTACGGGCTGCGCGGCGACGCCGAGCACGAGCCCGACGCCGCGCGCCGTGCGCGGATCGAGGCCGCGGTCGAGCGGCTCGGGCTCACCGACTGGGTCGCGGACCTGCCCGACGGGCTCGACTCCCCGGTCGGTCAGCGCGGCGAGTCGCTCTCCGCGGGGGAGCGGCAGCTCGTCGCCCTGGTGCGGGCCTACCTCGCCGAGGCCGACCTGCTCGTCCTCGACGAGGCGACGTCCGCCGTCGACCCCGCGACCGAGGTCCGCATCGCCCGAGCGCTCGCGTCCCTCACCGCGGGCCGCTCCACGCTGACCATCGCCCACCGGCTCTCCACGGCCGAGGCGGCCGACCTCGTGGTCGTGGTGGACGCGGGCCACGTCGTCGAGGTCGGCCACCACGACGACCTCGCGCGTGCCGGCGGCGTCTACGCCCGCATGCACGACGCCTGGGTCTCCCAGACACGCTGAGCCGCGGGCCGGCCTGGTGCGACGACTCGTGACGGGGCGAGACGGGGGACCGAGGTCGCCCCGTCGTCTGGCAGGATTCTCGGGTGCCCGACTCCACGACCGGACCCACGACCATCTCCGCGCTCGACCCCCGGCTCGCCGCGCGCCTCAAGCGTGACGACGCGGGCCTGGTCGCCGCGATCGTCCAGCAGCACGACACGGGTGACGTGCTCATGCTCGGCTGGATGGACGACGAGGCGCTGCACCGGACGCTGACGACCGGTCGCGTGACGTTCTGGAGCCGCTCCCGCCAGGAGTACTGGCGCAAGGGCGACACCTCGGGCCACGTGCAGGTCGTGCGCTCGGTGGCGCTCGACTGCGACGGGGACGCGCTGCTCGTGCGCGTCCACCAGGTGGGGGCCGCGTGCCACACCGGCACCCGCACGTGCTTCGAGGCCGGGGGAGACCTGGGCGCCGTCGTCGGTGACCTGCCTCCCGGCACCGTCGACCCCTCGACCACGCCCGACCCTGATCCTGAGGAGGAGAACCAGTGAGCGCGACCGTCGACCCGGCCGAGACCACCACCGTCCCCGCGGGCGGTCCCGCGTGGGGCGCGACGTGGCCCGTGCTCGACGGCTTCCGCGCGCTGGCCACGTCCCGACGGGTGGTCCCGGTGGTTCGGCGCGTGCTCGCCGACGACGTCACGCCCGTCGGGCTGTACCGCACCCTGGCGCAGGGACGGCCGGGGACGTTCGTCCTGGAGTCCGCCGAGTCGGACGGCCGCTGGGCGCGGTACTCGTTCGTCGGCGTCGCGTCCCGCGCGACGCTCACGGCGCGCGACGGCCGTGCGGTCTGGTCCGGCGACGTGCCGGCAGGGGTCCCGCTCGAGGGGGACGTCGTGGAGGTGCTCGAGGCGACGCTCGACGTGCTCCGCACGCCCGCGGTCGAGGGCCTGCCGCCGCTCACGGGCGGCCTGGCGGGTGCGATCGGCTGGGACGTGATCCGGCACTGGGAGCCGACCCTGCCGTCGGACG
This sequence comes from Cellulosimicrobium sp. I38E, assembly GCF_001647255.1. Classification (NCBI taxonomy): domain Bacteria; kingdom Bacillati; phylum Actinomycetota; class Actinomycetes; order Micrococcales; family Promicromonosporaceae; genus Cellulosimicrobium; species Cellulosimicrobium sp. I38E. Next base: position 25,695 of record NZ_LUAZ01000038.1, on the reverse strand, counting down.
CGCCCGACGAGCTGGGCGTGCCCGAGCTCACGCTGTGCCTCGCGACGGACCTCGCGGTCGTCGACCACGCGGAGGGCAGCGTGTGGCTCGTCGCCAACGCGATCAACTTCGACGACACGGACGAGCGCGTCGACGAGGCCTACGCGGACGCCGTCGCGCGCCTGGACGCGATGCAGGCGCGTCTGGTGGCCGGCGGTGCGCACGTCGCGTCGGTCGTCGCGTCGGACGCCGCCGAACCCGCGCTCGAGTTCCGCTCGACGCGCGACGAGTTCGAGGCGTCGGTCGTCGCGGGCAAGGACGCGATCCGCGAGGGCGAGGTGTTCCAGGTGGTGCTGTCCCAGCGCCTGGACCTCGACTGCCCGGCGGACCCGCTCGACGTCTACCGCGCGCTGCGGACGATCAACCCGAGCCCGTACATGTACTACTTCCAGCTCACGGACGCGGACGGGCGGGACTTCGCGGTCGTCGGGTCCAGCCCGGAGACCCTCGTGAAGGTCGAGGACGGCCGCGTCACGACGTTCCCGATCGCCGGATCCCGGCCTCGCGGCGCGACCCCGGAGGAGGACGTGGCGCTCGGGGAGGAGCTCCTCCAGGACCCCAAGGAGCTCGCCGAGCACATCATGCTCGTGGACCTGTCGCGCAACGACCTCGTCAAGGTGTGCGAGCCGACGTCGGTCGAGGTCGTCGAGTTCATGGCGACCAAGCGGTTCAGCCACATCATGCACCTGTGCTCGACGGTCGTCGGGACGCTGCGCGACGGCGCGACCGCGCTCGACGCGTTCCGGGCGACGTTCCCGGCCGGCACGCTCTCGGGCGCGCCCAAGCCCCGGGCGATCGCCCTCATCGACGAGCTCGAGCCTGCGTCGCGCGGGATCTACGGTGGGACGGCGGGGTACTTCGACTTCGACGGGAACATGGACATGGCCATCGCGATCCGGACGGCGCTGATCCGCGACGGTCGGGCGAGCGTCCAGGCCGGCGGCGGGATCGTCGCCGACTCGGTGCCGGCGCTGGAGTACGCCGAGTCGCGCAACAAGGCGGCCGCCGCGGTCCGGGCCGTCCAGGTCGCCGCGCGGCTGCGAGGGCTGGCATGAGCCGGCCGGCCGGGCCGAGCCGGCGCACCGCGATCTGGGTCCTGCTCCTGCTCGGGGGTGCGACCCTCGCGACGGCCGTGCCGACCTGGCTGAGCACGACCGGCGCGACGGCGCTCGACCCGGAGGTCGAGGTGACCGTCGCCGGGACGTCGGCCGCGCCCGGGGTGAGCGCGTCCGCGCTCGTGCTCGTCGCCGCCGCGCTCGCCCTCGGGCTGGTCGGCCGGGTCGGCCGCTGGGTCGTGCTCGCCGTCGCCGCCGCGAGCGGCGTCGTCGCGACCGTCTCCGCGCTCGGCGTCGCGCTCGACCCGGAGCCGAGCGCGCGCTCGGCCGTCGCGGACGCGACGGGGGTCACGGAGCTCACGGCCCCGGTCGACCTGACCGTCGCGCCCTGGCTCGCCGCCGCGCTCGGCGTCCTCACGGTGCTCGCGGTGGTCTGGGTCGCCGTCGGCTCGCGGTCGTGGGCGGGCGCCTCGACCCGGCACGAGCGCGCGTCCGGCGCGACGACGCCCGCCGCCCCGGCAGCGGGGACGGCGGTGCCCGAGGAGCGGCCGGACCGGTCCCGGGCCACGGAGCCCGCCGCCCCCGACGACCTCACCGACCACGACGCGTGGGACGCGCTGTCCCGCGGCGAGGACCCCACGGATCGCTGAGCAGCACGGACACCCGCTCGCGTCGCCGCCAGCCGCGGCCCTGCGGGGACGGACACCGGCCCGGTCCGATAGGCTCTGACCACATCTTGACGAAAGGCACGACCCTCATGGCCGAGAACCAGCAGACCACCGAGATCGCCTACCTGCCGCCCGCGGCACCGCCCACGAACCACGGCCACACCGTCGCCGCGTGGTTCACGATGATCGGCATCATGGTCGGGTCCCTCGTGGCCGCGATCGGGGTGGTCATCGCCGCCGTCTGGCTGTTCTGGGTCGGCATGGGCGTCGTGGCCGTCGCGCTGATCGGCGGGCTCGTGCTGCGCAACGCGGGCTACGGCCAGAAGCAGGCCACGCGGTGACGCAGCCGCCGGGACCCGGCCCGTACGACCCCGCAGGCCCGCAGGACGGGTCGCAGGCGCCGTACGGCTCGTCGGCGCCCGGCGGCTCCCCGCAGCATCCCGGGGGTCACCCGGAGGGTGCCCCGTACGCGGCGCAGCCGCAGTACCCCGGTCAGCAGTACCCCGGTCAGCAGTACCCCGGTCAGCAGTACCCCGGTCAGCAGTACCCCGGTCAGCAGTACCCCGGTCAGCAGTACCCGGCCGGCGCCTACGGGGCGCCGCCGTACTACCCCAAGAACAGCCTGGCGATCTGGTCGCTCGTGCTGGGGATCGCCGCGTTCGTGCTGAGCTGCGGGTTCTTCACGGGCATCCCGGCGGTGATCGTCGGCAACGCCGCGAAGCGCGCGGTCGCCGAGGGGCAGGCGGACAACGACGGCATGGCGACGGCGGGGATCATCCTCGGCTGGGTCGCGATCGGGCTGTCGGTCGTCGGAGTCCTCCTCCTGCTCCTCTTCTTCCCGGCCTTCCTCGCCTGGGTCGGCACGATCCCGGACCAGTACTGACGGGTGCGCACGTGACGTCCGAGGCCGTGCGACGTCGACGGTTCCCGCGCGCGGCGCAGGCCCCGCTCGCGGTGGGCGCCCTGGTCGCCGCGGCGACGGCCTACGTCGGCCTCGTCGACCCGAACCGCCCCGGGCACTACGTCACGTGCCCCCTCCTGGCGCTCACCGGCCTCGCGTGCCCGGGGTGCGGAGGCCTGCGGGCCACGCACGACCTCGTGCACCTCGACCTCGCCTCCGCCTGGTCGATGAACCCCTTGTGGGTCCTCGTCGCGCCGCTGCTCGTGGCGCTGTGGGCCACGTGGCTCGTCCGGGCGTGGCGCGGGCGCCCGGCTCCCCGCCTTCCGGCCTGGCTCGCGTGGGTCTCGCTGGGTGTCCTCGTGCTCTTCGGCGTCCTGCGGAACGTGCCCGCCCTCGTCCCGTGGCTCGGCCCGGTGGCGGTCTGAGACGGTCGGGCAGCCCCGCGGCGGTCGTCTCGGGGGCTGGGCCGTGGTCATCGTCACTCGGGGTCGGCTCTACGATGGCAGGTACCTCCCTGTCAACGGGTCGGCCGAACCTGTGGGTGCACGACGGCCGACCGGCCCGGCCGGGGGGCGGGACGACACGGGGAGTGGTGGGACGATGACGGTTCTGGACGACATCGTCGCGGGCGTGCGCGAGGACCTCGCGGTGCGTCAGGCGGCGACCTCGCTCGACGAGCTGAAGGAACGTGCCGCCCGTGTCCCCGGGGCGCTCGAGGTCGTGAGCCGCCTCAAGGCGGACGACGCCGTCGCGGTCATCGCCGAGGTGAAGCGCTCGAGCCCCAGCAAGGGTGCGCTCGCGGCGATCTCCGACCCGGCCGAGCTCGCGGGGGAGTACGAGAAGGGCGGCGCGGCCGCGATCTCCGTGCTCACCGAGCAGCGCCGCTTCAACGGGAGCCTCGCCGACCTCGACGCGGTGCGCGCCCGGGTCGACGTCCCCGTGCTCCGCAAGGACTTCGTCGTGACGCCGTACCAGGTGTGGGAGGCGCGGGCGCACGGCGCCGACATCGTCCTCCTCATCGTCGCCGCGCTCGAGCAGACGGTCCTCACGTCGCTCGTCGAGCGCGTCCACTCGCTCGGCATGACCGCCCTCGTCGAGGTACACACGCTGGACGAGGTCTCACGGGCGCTCGACGCCGGTGCGCGCGTCGTGGGCGTGAACTCGCGCGACCTCAAGACCCTCGACGTGGACCGCACGACGTTCGCGCGCCTCGCCCCCGCCATCCCGGACGAGGTCGTCCGCGTCGCCGAGTCCGGTGTGCGCGGGCCGCACGACGTCATGGACTACGCCCGTTCCGGTGCGCACGCGGTGCTCGTCGGCGAGGCGCTCGTGACCGACGACGCCCCGCGCTCGTCCGTCGCGGACCTCGTCGCGGCCGGGTCGCACCCGTCGCTGTGGTCCGTGCGGCCCTGAGGCACGACGGCACCGTCCGTCACGCCGCAGGCGCCGCGCCCCGGCCCAGCACACCCCACCACGCAGGAGGACCGGCCCCGTGCCCGACTCGACACCTTCGACCACCTCCCGGAGCGCCGAGCACTCCGTGCGCGCCGACCTGACGCGCTCCCTCGCGACCCAGGAGGGTCCCTACTTCGGCGAGTTCGGCGGACGCTTCGTCCCCGAGGCGCTCATCGCCGCGCTGGACGAGCTGGAGACCGAGTACCGCAAGGCGCTCGACGACCCGGCGTTCGTGAACGAGCTCGCGCGGCTCCAGCGCGAGTACACCGGGCGTCCGAGCCCGCTCACGGAGGTGCCGCGCTTCGCGCAGCACGCGGGCGGCTCGCGCGTCTTCCTCAAGCGCGAGGACCTCAACCACACCGGCTCGCACAAGATCAACAACGTGCTCGGCCAGGCGCTGCTGGTCAAGCGCATGGGCAAGACGCGCGTGATCGCCGAGACCGGGGCGGGCCAGCACGGCGTCGCGACGGCGACGGCCGCGGCCCTGCTCGACCTCGAGTGCGTCGTGTACATGGGCGAGGAGGACACGCAGCGTCAGGCGCTCAACGTGGCCCGCATGCGCCTGCTCGGCGCGGAGGTCGTCCCCGTGACGATCGGGCAGCGCACGCTCAAGGACGCGATCAACGAGGCGCTGCGCGACTGGGTCGCGAACGTCGACACGACCCATTACCTCCTGGGCACGGTGACGGGCCCGCACCCGTTCCCCGAGATGGTGCGCGAGTTCCACCGCGTCATCGGCGAGGAGGCGCGCACGCAGATCCTCGACCGCATCGGTCGCCTGCCGGACGCGCTCGCGGCGTGCGTCGGCGGCGGGTCCAACGCGCTCGGCCTGTTCAACGCGTTCCTCGACGACGACGCCGTCGAGCTCTACGGGTTCGAGGCCGGGGGCGAGGGCGTCGAGACCGGCCGGCACGCGGCCCGCTTCAGCGGCGGCGCCCCGGGCGTCCTGCACGGTGCCCGCTCGTACCTGCTCCAGGACGACGACGGCCAGACCCTGCCCAGCCACTCCGTCTCGGCGGGGCTGGACTACCCGAGCGTCGGCCCGGCGCACTCGTGGCTGCACGACCTCGGTCGCGCGACCTACGAGCCCGTGACCGACACCGAGGCGATGGACGCGTTCCGGCTGCTGTGCCGCACGGAGGGCATCATCCCCGCGATCGAGTCGGCGCACGCGCTCGCGGGCGCGCTGCGGGTAGGTCGCCGGGCCGCCGAGGCCGGCCGTACGGACCACGTGATCCTGGTGAACCTCTCGGGGCGCGGGGACAAGGACGTCGCGACCGCCGCCCGGTGGTTCGACCTGGTGGACGACGACGCGATCGCCGAGACGGCGACGGGCACGGAGGGACAGCTGTGAGCGCGGCGCAGACCAAGGACGCCCCCGGGGCGCCGACCGCGGGGACGACCTCGGTCACGGCGCGTCGGCTGCTCGAGCTCCGCGCGGAGGGTCGTGCCGGGCTCGTGGGCTATCTGCCGGTCGGGTTCCCGACCGTGGACCGTTCCATCGAGGCGGCGCTCGCGCTCGTCGAGTCGGGCGTGGACGTGCTCGAGCTCGGCGTCCCGTACACCGACCCGGTGATGGACGGCCCGGTCATCCAGGCCGCCGCCCAGACCGCGCTCGACGCCGGCGTGCGCGTCGCGGACGTGTTCCGCGTCGTGGCGGCCGTCACGGAGCGCACGGGCGGGCGGGTGCCCGTGCTCGTCATGACCTACTGGAACCCGGTCCTGCGCTACGGCGTCGACGCGTTCGCGCGCGACCTCGCCGCCGCCGGGGGCGCCGGCCTCATCACGCCGGACCTCATCCCCGACGAGGGTCGCGCCTGGTTGGACGCCTCGGAGGCGCACGGCCTGGACCGCGTGTTCCTCGTCGCGCCGAGCTCGACCGCGGAGCGGCTGCGGCTCACCGCGCGCGCGTCGCGCGGGTTCGTCTACGCCGCCTCCACGATGGGCGTCACGGGAGTGCGGGCGGCCGTCGGACCGCAGGCGGCACGCCTCGTCGCCGACACGCGCGCGGCCGGGGCCGACCTCGTGTGCGTCGGGCTCGGCGTGTCGACGGGCGACCAGGCCGCCGAGGTCGGGCGGTACGCCGACGGCGTCATCGTCGGCTCCGCGTTCGTCCGCCCCCTGCTGGCCGACGCGCCGTGGGACGAGCGGATCGCCGCCCTCAAGACCGTCGCGGCGGGTCTCGCCGCGGGCGTGCGCTCGGGTCGGGAAGGGGCCGGTGACGACGTCCCGGCCGCCACGACGACGTCCGGCGAGGTGGTCGCATGAGCGCCGCGCTCGCCGTCGGGCAGCTCGTGGAGGCCGCGGGCGCCCTGCCCGCCGCGATCCCGAGCCCCCCGCAGCACACGTGGTACGTCGGGCCGTTCCCGATCCGGGCTTATGCGCTCGCGATCCTCGCGGGCATCGCCGTGGCTCTGTGGCTCACCCGGCGCCGCTGGGTGGAGCGCGGGGGAGAGGCGGACGACGTCCTGGAGATCGCCTTCTGGGCGGTCCCGTTCGGGATCGTCGGCGGACGTCTGTACCACGTGTTCTCGACGCCGGACCCGTACTGGGGCCCGAACGGCGACCCCGTCCGCGCGCTCTACGTGTGGGAGGGCGGCCTCGGCATCTGGGGCGCGGTCGCGCTCGGCGCGGTCGGCGCGTACATCGGGTGCCGCCGCCAGCGCGTGAGCTTCCCCGCGTTCGCCGACGCCCTCGCGCCCGGGCTGCTGCTCGCGCAGGCCGTCGGCCGCCTCGGCAACTGGTTCAACCAGGAGCTCTTCGGCGCGCCCACGACCCTGCCCTGGGGGCTTCGCGTCGACGACTCCGTGGCCGCCTCGGCGGGCTATCCGCCGGGCACCTTGTTCCACCCGACGTTCCTCTACGAGATGGTCTGGAACATCGGTGCTGCCCTGCTCCTGATCTACCTGGACCGTCGGTTCCGGCTGGGTCATGGTCGGGTATTCTGGCTCTACGTCTTCGTCTACACGCTCGGTCGGGTGTGGATCGAGATGCTGCGCATCGACGAGGCCGAGCTCGTCCTCGGCCTCCGGCTGAACGTCTGGACCTCGATCCTGGTCGGCGTCGGTGCGTTGATTGCGTTTATCGTTGTCGGGCGTCGCCACCCCGGGCGCGAGGAGACGGTGTCCCTCGACGCTCCGGACGAGGCGTCCACCACGGGGTCCGAGGAGCCGGTCGAGGAGTCGACCGACGACGAGGACACCTCGACGACCGAGGACTCCGACGACTCGGAGGAGTCCGAGCAGGCAGATGCCGCGCGACCAGACCCCGGTCGCTGAGCATCCGTCATTCATAGGCGAATCCGCCGGGCGACCGCCCGGTGGGTTCTGTCATGTCCATAGGGCCGACGACGTCCCGAATCCCCCAGCTGGAACCAGCCCGGCCGTCTCGGTCGGGCGCCTGTGAGGACGGTGTTGATGACCACGCCGCAGTATCGGGACGCGCACCGGGCACCTGCCCTGTCCGCCCCTCCCACGGCATCCGGTCTGTACGACCCCGCCGCCGAGCACGACGCGTGCGGCGTCGCCTTCGTGGCGACGCTCCGCGGCACGCCCGGACGCGACATCGTTGACGCGGGCCTGACGGCCCTGCTCAACCTCGACCACCGCGGCGCCGTCGGCGCCGAGGAGAACAGCGGCGACGGCGCCGGGATCCTCACGCAGATCCCCGACGCGTTCGTGCGCGACGTGGTCGACGCGGAGCTCCCGCCCGCCGGGCACTACGCCATCGGCATGGCCTTCCTCCCGCAGGACGCCGGCGCGGCCGCGGAGGCGGCCCGCGGTGTCGAGGCGATCGCGGCCGAGGAGAAGCTCGAGGTCCTCGCGTGGCGCGACGTGCCCGTGACCGCCGACCTCGTCGGACCGAGCGCCCGCGCGTCCATGCCGCTGTTCCGCCAGGTCGTCGTCGCGGACCCCGCGCGCGAGCTGTCCGGCGTCGAGCTCGACCGCCGCACCTACCGCCTGCGCAAGCGCGCGGAGAACGAGCTCGGCCTGTTCTTCGCCTCGCTCTCGGCGCGCACCCTCACGTACAAGGGCATGCTCACGACGGCGCAGCTCGAGCCGTTCTTCCCGGACCTGTCCGACCCGCGGTACGCGAGCGAGATCGCGCTCGTGCACTCGCGGTTCTCGACGAACACGTTCCCGTCGTGGCCGCTCGCGCAGCCGTTCCGGATGATCGCGCACAACGGCGAGATCAACACGGTGCGCGGCAACCGCAACTGGATGGCGGCGCGCGAGGGCACCCTCGCGAGCGACGCCGTCGGCGACCTCGCGCCGCTCCTGCCGGTGTGCTCGGAGGGGTCGAGCGACTCGGCGAGCTTCGACGAGGTGCTCGAGCTCCTGCACCTGTCGGGCCGCTCGCTGCCGCACGCCGTGCTCATGATGATCCCGGAGGCGTGGGAGAACCACGCCGACATGGACCCGGACCTGCGCGCGTTCTACGAGTACCACTCGACGCTCATGGAGCCGTGGGACGGGCCGGCGTGCCTGAACTTCACCGACGGGACGCTGATCGGCGCGGTCCTGGACCGCAACGGCCTGCGCCCGGGACGCTACTGGGTGACCGAGGACGGCCTCGTCGTGCTCGCGAGCGAGGCGGGCGTGCTCGACCTCGACCCGGCGACGATCGTCCGCAAGGGCCGCCTCGAGCCGGGGCGCATGTTCCTCGTCGACACCGGCCAGGGCCGGATCATCGAGGACGAGGAGATCAAGTCCCAGCTCGCCGCGCAGCGCCCGTACGCGCAGTGGGTCGCGGAGAACGCGGTCTACCTCGACCAGCTCCCCGAGCGCGAGCACGTCGCGCACAGCCCCGCGTCCGTCGAGCGCCGCCAGCGCGCGTTCGGCTACACGCAGGAGGAGCTCAAGGTCATCCTCACCCCGATGGCCAACACGGGGGCGGAGCCGCTGGGCGCGATGGGCACGGACACGCCCATCGCCGTCCTCGCGAAGCGACCGCGCCTGCTCTTCGACTACTTCACGCAGATGTTCGCGCAGGTGACGAACCCGCCGCTCGACGCGATCCGCGAGGAGCTCGTCACGTCCATCGGCGGCGCGATCGGCCCGGAGCCGAACCTCCTCGTCGACACGCCCGAGCACGCGCGCAAGCTCATGCTGCCGTTCCCCGTGCTCGACAACGACCAGCTCGCGAAGATCATCCGCGTCGACAAGGACCCGAAGCTCGCCGGCATCTTCCGCGCGGTGACGATCAAGGGCCTGTACCGCGTCGCGGGCGGTGGCGAGTCCCTGCTCGCCCGCCTCGAGGAGATCTTCGCCGAGGTCGACGAGCACGTCGCCGCGGGCGCGAGCTTCATCGTGCTGTCGGACCGCGACTCGGACGCCGAGCACGCCCCGATCCCGTCTCTGCTCCTGTCGAGCGCGGTGCACCACCACCTGCTGCGCCGGCACACGCGCACCCAGGTGTCGCTCGTCGTCGAGGCCGGCGACGTGCGCGAGGTGCACCACGTCGCGCTGCTCATCGGCTACGGCGCCGCCGCGGTCAACCCGTACCTCGCCATGGAGACGGTCGAGGACCTCGCGCGCCGCGGCTACCTCACGGTCGACCCGGCGAAGGCCGTCGCGAACCTCATCAAGGGGCTCGGCAAGGGCGTCCTCAAGGTCATGAGCAAGATGGGCATCTCGACCATCTCCTCCTACCGCGGCGCCCAGGTCTTCGAGGCGGTGGGCCTGTCCCACGACCTCGTGCAGGCGTTCTTCACGGGCACGACGTCGCGCCTCAGCGGCATCGGGCTCGACGTCGTCGCGGCCGAGGTCGCGGCGCGGCACGTCGACGCGTACCCCAAGTCCGGCAACCACCGCCCGCACGTGCGCCTCACGACGGGCGGCGAGTACCAGTGGCGCCGGGACAGCGAGGAGCACCTGTTCGACCCGGAGACGGTCTTCCGCCTCCAGCACGCCACGCGCGAGCGCCGGTTCGACATCTTCCGCCAGTACACGCACCGCGTCGACGAGCAGTCCTCGCGGCTCATGACCCTGCGCGGCCTCCTCGCGCTGCGCGAGGGCGAGCGCCCCGCGGTCCCGCTCGACGAGGTCGAGCCCGTGAGCGAGATCGTCAAGCGCTTCAACACGGGCGCCATGTCCTACGGGTCGATCTCCGCGGAGGCGCACGAGACCCTTGCGATCGCGATGAACCGCCTCGGCGGCCGGTCGAACACGGGCGAGGGCGGCGAGGACCCGGAGCGCCTGTACGACCCGGAGCGCCGCTCCAAGGTCAAGCAGATCGCGTCGGGGCGCTTCGGCGTCACGAGCGAGTACCTGACGAACGCGGACGACATCCAGATCAAGCTCGCCCAGGGCGCCAAGCCCGGCGAGGGCGGTCAGCTCCCGGGCCACAAGGTGTACCCGTGGGTGGCCAAGACCCGGCACTCGACGCCGGGCGTCGGGCTCATCTCGCCGCCGCCGCACCACGACATCTACTCGATCGAGGACCTCGCGCAGCTCATCCACGACGCGAAGAACGCGAACCCGGCGGCGCGCATCCACGTCAAGCTCGTCTCCGAGTTCGGCGTCGGGACGGTCGCGACGGGCGTGTCCAAGGCGCACGCGGACGTCGTCCTCATCTCGGGTCACGACGGCGGCACGGGCGCGAGCCCGCTGACGTCGCTCAAGCACGCGGGCACGCCCTGGGAGATCGGCCTCGCCGAGACCCAGCAGACCCTCGTGCTCAACAACCTGCGCGACCGCATCGTCGTCCAGGTCGACGGCCAGATGAAGACCGGCCGCGACGTCGTCGTGGCCGCGCTGCTCGGCGCCGAGGAGTTCGGCTTCGCGACCGCCCCCATGGTCGTCTCGGGCTGCGTCATGATGCGCGTGTGCCACCTGGACACGTGCCCGGTCGGTGTCGCGACGCAGAACCCCGAGCTGCGTGCCCGGTTCACGGGCAAGCCGGAGTTCGTCGTGAACTTCTTCGAGTTCATCGCCGAGGAGGTCCGCGAGTACCTGGCGCGGCTCGGCTTCCGGACCGTCGAGGAGGCCATCGGCCGCGTCGAGCTCCTCGACACGCGCAAGGCGGTCGACCACTGGAAGGCCCAGGGCCTCGACCTCGGGCCCGTGCTCGAGCGGCCCGTGCCGGTCGAAGGCGCGTCGCTGCGCAACACCACGACGCAGGACCACGGCCTCGAGAAGGCGCTCGACAACCAGCTCGTCGCCCTCGCGGAGGACGCGCTGGAGCGGCGCGAGCCGGTCCGCATCTCCCTGCCGGTGCGCAACGTCAACCGCACCGTGGGCACGATGCTCGGGCACGAGGTGACCAAGCGGTTCCGCGGCGAGGGCCTGCCCGACGACACGATCGACGTGACCCTCACCGGGTCCGCCGGCCAGTCGCTGGGCGCGTTCCTCCCGCGCGGCGTCACGCTGCGCCTGTTCGGCGACGCGAACGACTACGTCGGCAAGGGCCTGTCGGGCGGACGGATCGTCGTGCGCCCGGACCGCAACGCGGTCCTCACCGGGTCGAGCAACGTCGTGGCGGGCAACGTCATCGGCTACGGCGCGACGTCGGGCGAGATCTTCCTGCGCGGTCGTGTCGGGGAGCGCTTCGGCGTCCGCAACTCGGGTGCGACGCTCGTCGTCGAGGGCGTGGGCGACCACGGCTGCGAGTACATGACGGGCGGCACGGTGCTCGTGCTCGGCCCGACCGGGCGCAACTTCGGCGCCGGCATGTCGGGCGGCACCGCGTACGTGCTCGACCTGCGGGAGGGCGCCGTGAACACGAGCGCGCTCGCGACGGGGGAGCTCGGCCTGAGCCCGCTCGAGGACGCCGAGGTGGCGCTCGTCGAGCAGCTCGTGCGTCGTCACCACGAGGAGACCGGGTCGCCGCTCGCGGCCGAGCTCCTCGAGGACTTCCCCGCGGCCGTCCAGCGCTTCACGCGCGTGCTGCCGACCGACTTCGCCCGCATGCGCTCGGCGCTCGAGAAGGCCGAGTCGGCCGGGCTCGACCCCGCGGCTCCGGGCGTGTGGGACCAGATCTTGGAGGTGGCCCGTGGCTGACCCCCGCGGATTCCTGAAGGTGCGGGAGCGTGAGCTCCCGCCCAACCGCCCGGTGGCCGTGCGCCTGCGGGACTGGAAGGACGTGCACGCGCACCTCGAGGAGGGCCAGGTCTTCCTCAAGGAGCAGGCGGGACGCTGCATGGACTGCGGCATCCCCTTCTGCCACCAGGGGTGCCCGCTCGGCAACCTCATCCCGGAGTGGAACGACCTCGTCTACCGCGACCAGTGGGCCGACGCGATCGACCGCCTGCACGAGACGAACAACTTCCCGGAGTTCACCGGTCGCGTGTGCCCGGCGCCGTGCGAGTCGAGCTGCGTGCTCGGCATCAACCAGCCGGCCGTCACGATCAAGAACGTCGAGGTCTCGATCATCGACGAGGCGTTCGCGCGCGGCTACGTCACGCCGCAGGTGCCGCAGCGCCTCACGGGCTCGACCGTCGCCGTCGTGGGCTCGGGCCCTGCCGGCCTCGCGGCCGCGCAGCAGCTCACGCGCGCCGGCCACACGGTCGCCGTGTACGAGCGGGACGACGCGATCGGCGGGCTGCTGCGCTACGGCATCCCCGACTTCAAGCTCGAGAAGCTCCACATCGACCGCCGCGTGGCGCAGATGGAGGCCGAGGGCACGCGCTTCCGCCCGGGCGTCGAGATCGGCGTGGACATCACCTGGGACGACCTGCGCGCGCGGTACGACGCCGTCGTGGTCGCCACGGGCGCGACCGTCCCGCGCGACCTGTCGATCCCCGGCCGCGAGCTCGACGGCATCCACTTCGCCATGGACTTCCTGCACCAGGCGAACGCCGTCGTGGCCGGCCGCGAGGTCGCCGACCAGATCACGGCCACGGGCAAGCACGTCATCGTGATCGGTGGCGGCGACACCGGGTCGGACTGCCTCGGCACCTCGCTGCGCCAGGGCGCGGCGAGCGTGACGACGCTCGCGATCGGCAAGCAGCCGCCGCTCGAGCGGTCGGCGACCCAGCCGTGGCCGACGGACCCCATCCTCTTCGAGGTGTCCTCGTCCCACGAGGAGGGCGGCGAGCGCGAGTTCCTCGCGTCGACCGTCGAGTTCCTGGGCGACGAGGACGGAGCCGTGCGCGCGCTGCGCGTCGCGGAGACCGAGTACCTGCCCGACGGCCGTCGCGTGCCCAAGGCGGGCACCGAGCGCGAGATCCCCGCGGACCTCGTGCTCGTCGCGATGGGCTTCACCGGGCCGGAGACGGCGACCCTCACGACCCAGGCCGGCACGGACCTCACGAGCCGCGGCCTCGTGGCGCGCGGCGACGACTTCGCGTCGTCGCTGCCGGGGGTCTTCGTGGCCGGCGACGCGGGTCGTGGGCAGTCGCTGATCGTGTGGGCGATCGCCGAGGGTCGGGCGGCGGCGGCTTCCGTCGACGCCTACCTTCAGGGAGGGACCGAGCTGCCCGCGCCCGTGCGCGCGAACACCGTGTCCTTGCGCGCTTGACGTGCACCCCGACGTCGGGTGTCCGGCGCCGGGACGATGAGCGGGGCATCCTAGGGAGGGGCACCCCGCGACGACCGGCTCCCGGCCGGTCGGAAGACTAGAGGCTGGAGATATGCGCAGAGCAAAGATCGTCTGCACCATCGGACCCGCGACCGAGTCGAAGGAGCAGCTCCGCGCGCTCGTCGACGCGGGGATGGACGTGGCGCGGATCAACCGCAGCCACGGCAGCGCCGAGGAGCACGCGGCCGTCTACCACGGCGTGCGCGAGGCCGCCGCCGAGTCGGGCCGGTCCGTGGCGGTGCTCGTCGACCTCCAGGGGCCGAAGATCCGTCTGGGCCGCTTCGGCGGCGACGAGAAGCACTGGCTCGAGGAGGGTGACACCTTCACGATCACGACCGAGGACGTCGTCGGCACCAAGGAGCTCGTCTCCACGACGCACAAGGGCCTGCCCGGCGACGCGCGCGTCGGCGACCCGATCCTCATCGACGACGGCAAGGTGCTCGTCCGCGTCACCGCCGTCGAGGGCCCGCGCGTCGTGACGCGCGTCGAGGTCGCCGGCCCGGTGTCGAACAACAAGGGCCTGAACCTCCCGGGCGTCGCGGTCTCCGTGCCGGCGCTGTCCGAGAAGGACCAGGACGACCTGCGCTGGGCGCTCAAGCTCGGTGCCGACATCATCGCGCTGTCGTTCGTGCGGTCCGCGAAGGACTTCGAGGACGTCAAGCGGATCATGGACGAGGAGGGCCGTACGGTCCCCGTCGTCGCCAAGATCGAGAAGCCGCAGGCCGTCGACAACCTCGCCGAGATCGTCGACGCGTTCGACGGCGTCATGGTGGCCCGCGGCGACCTCGCGGTCGAGCTCCCGCTCGAGCAGGTCCCGCTCGTCCAGAAGCGCATCGTCGAGCTCGCGCGCCGCAACGCCAAGCCCGTCATCGTCGCGACGCAGGTGCTCGAGTCCATGACGAACTCGCCGCGCCCGACGCGCGCCGAGGCGTCCGACTGCGCCAACGCCGTCCTCGACGGGGCCGACGCGGTCATGCTCTCGGGCGAGACCAGCGTGGGCGAGTACCCGATCCTCACGGTGCAGACCATGGCCCGCATCATCGAGGCGACGGAGGAGGCCGGCCGCGAGCGCATCGCGCCGCTCGGCTCGACCCCGCACACGCGCGGTGGCGCCATCACGCGCGCCGCCGCCGAGATCGGCGAGATCCTCGGCGCGAAGTACCTCGCGACGTTCACGCAGTCGGGCGACTCCGCGCGCCGCATGTCGCGCCTGCGCTCGTCCATCCCGCTCCTCGCGTTCACGCCGCGCGAGCACGTGCGCAACGTCCTGTCGCTCACGTGGGGCACCCAGACGTACCAGGTGCCCGAGGTGGAGAACACCGACGCGATGGTCGGTCAGGTCGACACGACCCTCCAGGCCAACGGCCTCGCCGAGGTCGGCGACCTCGTGGTCGTCGTCTCCGGGGCCCCCGTGGGCCAGCCGGGCACGACGAACTCGATCCTGGTTCACAAGATCGGCGACCACTCCGACACGCGCGCCTGACCCCGTCGCGCCCGTGAGGGCGTAGACCGCGCACGACGCCGGACGGCGGCGCCCCTCTCGCAGGGGCGCCGCCGTCCGGCGTCTCGCCGTCGAGCACCGCGACCACCCCGCGCGCGAGCGACCATCGGTGGAAAGACCACGACACGGACGCTCCGGTGCTCCTACCCTCGCGGGATGCGTGCCGTGCCGGACTCCCTGGACCCTGCGGTCGTGCGTCGGGTCGACGCGCGGCTGGACGCCGTCGTGCGCGACGAGCAGGTCGCCATACCGCACGCGGTGGAGAGCGGGAGCCGTGCGTGGGGGTTCCCGTCGCCGGACTCGGACTATGACTGCCGGTTCGTCTACGTGCGGCCGGTGGCGGACTACCTGGACCCGTGGCCCCGGCGCGACGTCGTCGAGACGCCGCTCGACGCCGTGCTCGACGTGAACGGCTGGGACCTGCTCAAGGCGGTGCGGCTCCTCGTGCGGGGCAACGCGACGCTGCTGGAGTGGGTGCGCTCGCCGATCGTGTACCGCGCCGACGACGCGTTCCGGGCGGAGCTGCTCGCGCTCGCGGAGCACGTCGTCGACCGTGACGCGCTGCGGCGCCACTACCTGCACGTCGCACGGGGGCAGCGGGAGCGCTGGTGGTCGGACCCCGAGGTGCCGCTCAAGAAGGTGTTCTACGCCGTGCGCCCGGCGGCGACGCTGCGCTGGCTCCGGGTTCGCCCCGAGGCGGTCCCCCCGATGGACCTGGCGACCCTGCTCGCCGAGGGCGAGGCCTCGGCGAGCGTGGTGCGTGCCGCGTCGGACCTCGTCGCGCTCAAGGCCGTGTCGCGCGAGATGGGTGCGGGCGCCGTTCCGGGGCCGCTCGCTCGGCTCGTGGCCGACGAGCTGGCCCTCGCGTCCGACGCCGTGCTGCACGACGGCGACCGCGCCGGTGCGCGCACGGTCGCCGCGGAGGCGTTCCGGACGTTGGTCGCGCGGTACGGTCCGGCGCCGTCCCGCCCGACGCCGGACCTCACGCGCGCACCGGCCGCTGCTCCGTGACCCACCGGGGCGCGGTGGGCGACGCCACGAGTCGGGCGAGCATCGCGTCGAGGACGGCGGCCCGGTCGAACTGCGACGCGTACGTCCGGGCCGCGTCGGCGCGCGCCCGTCGCGCCGGGGCGTCGAGGGAGAGCGCCTCGTCGAGGGCGTGCGCGACGGCGACGGGGGAGTGCGTCGGGACGATCGTCGCGTGCGGGCCGACGGCCTCGCCGATGCCACCGGTGTCCGTGGTGATCACCGGCCCCCCGCCGGAGAGCATCGCCTCGGCGAGCGCGATGCCGAACGTCTCGACGAACTCCGGGCGTGGCTTGCTCGGGAGGACGAACGCGGCGCTGCCGGCCATGAGGTGCGGCTTGGTGGCGTCGTCGACGTCGTCGAGGAACACGATCCGGTCGGCCGCGCCGCTCGCGGCGGCGCGCGCACGCAGGTCGGCCTCCGCCGGGCCGCGGCCCGCGACGACGAGGCGGGCGCCCGCGGCGCGGGTGGACAGCGCGAACCCGTCGATCAGGTCGTCGACGCCCTTCGCGGCGGCGAGACGGGACAGGAAGAGCACGTACGGGCGGTCGTCCAGACCGCGTCCGGCGAGCACGTCGCGCGTGACCGCCGGATCGAGACCGGTGTACGCGCTGGTGTCGATCGCCGGGTACGAGACCTGCACGCGCTCGGCGCACTGCTCCGCGAAGAAGGTCCCGTGCCGGTCGTCGATCTCCTGGGCGCACGCCACCACGAGGTCGCGCGTGTACCGGGAGACGGCGACGCACAGGTCGCTGGCCAGGTACCCGGACAGGACGTGCGCGGCGGCTCCGAAGCGGCCGTCCTCGACGCACGAGCGGACGACGTTCGTCACGTCGGAGCCGACCGCCTCGGCGATCGTGGCGACCTCGACGGGCAGGCCCGTGCTGCGTGCCACGCGCACGGCGTCGGTCACCGCGGTCGTGTGCGGGCTGAGGTACAACGAGAGGCAGACCGTGGGCACGCCGTCGGTGAAGAGCTCGACGAGGCGGCCGGTGAGCCCGGCGAGGTATCGGCCGTCGGGCACCTTGTAGTCGCCGACGGGACCCGGCCGCTCGACCGTGATGCCCGCGCTGTAGGGCAGGACGGAGTCGAGCGGCTTGAGCGGGAGCCCGGCGGCCTCGAGGCGCTCGACCGGCCAGGTCACGATCCGCACGTCCGTGAACCCACGGTGCAGCGCGGCCTCGGCGAGGTTGCGGGCCTCGCCCGAGTGGCCGCAGATCACGGGGTCGGCGCGGACGACGACGACGAGGCGGCGGGTGGGCGTCTGGCGCGGCGTGATGGTCATGACGTCTCCGAGGTCTGGTCGGTCGGGTGGCGTGCGGGGCTCCCGTCGGGGTACGACGGAGGCCGGTGCTCGGGTGCGGTGCCCCAGTCCGTGGGGTGCTTCCCGAGCTCGAGGACGAGGCGCCCGCCGCGGCGCACGCGCGTCGCGGGGAGCCAGGTCCGGTCGAGCGGACGGCCGTCGAGCCACGCGGCGCGCACGTGCTGCGGCGGCGTGCGCGGGCCGGGCTCGACGAAGCCGGTGGTCTCGATCGTGAGCGTCCCGCCGGGGACGCGGAGGCGGGACTCGACGAACGACGGCACGCTGACGAGGAAGATCCCTTGCCCGGCGACCGGGAACAGGCCGAGCGACGCCCAGACGTACCATGAGCTCAGCGCGCCCGAGTCGTCGTTGCCGGGCAGGCCGCCCGGCCCGGTGCCGAAGCGCTGGTGGACCGCCGCGTGCACGACCTCGGCGGTCCGGTCGGGACGCCCGGCGTAGTGGTAGGCCCACGGCGCCTCCATGTCGGGCTCGTTGTTCAGCCCTTCGAAACGGTTCAGCGCGTACCCGGCGGTCATCTCGGCCACGGACGGCCGCTCGCCCGGCTGCGTCACGGCCGGTGCGCCGACGCCGAAGAACCGGTCGAGGAGCGCGACGAACGCGTCGTCGCCGCCCGCGAGCGCGATCCGCGCCGCCATGTCGTGCACGAGGCGGAAGGAGTAGTTCCACCGGCCGCCCTCGTAGAAGGTCGAGTCGTGCAGCAGCCCGGTGGCGGGATCGAAGGCGTTCACCCACCCGCGGGCGTGCCGCGTGAGCTCGTCGGCGAGCGCGTGGTCGCCGACGCGGCGCGCGACGAGCGCGGTGCACCAGTAGCCGAACGCGAGGTCGAGCGTGTGGCTGATCGGGTGCGCGACACCGTGCAGGAGGTAGTCCTCGCCGTAGGTCCGGCGCAGGTCGGCGTGCAGGTGCACGAGCGCCCAGTCCCAGTCGATGCCCGGCTCGTCGAGGGCGCACAGGTCGGCGAGGAACGTGTGCGCGAGCGCGCTCGCCTGGCGCGAGAAGCGGTCGGCCCCGCGCGCCATCCGGTACCCGATCGGGAAGTTCCCCTCCTCCTCGCAGACGTGCAGGAGCGCGGTCGCGAGCTCGACGGCGCGCTCCGGCCAGAAGGTCGTGAGGAGCGGGAGCTGTGTCCGGTAGACGTCCCACATCGTCGACACGTCGAAGGCGAACGGCGTGTCGCCGGGCCAGAACGGGCTCTCGTCCGGGGCGAGGCAGGGCTTGATCAGCGCGTGGTACAGGGCCGTCGAGAAGACGGTGCGGCGTGCCGGGTCCGGGCACTCGACCTCGATCCGGTCGAGGTGCTGCGCCCAGGTCCTCGTGGTGCCCTCGTGCCGGGCGGCGAACGCCGCGGGGCCGCGGCCGCAGTCCGCGCGGAGGTTCGCGCGCGCCTGCTCGGGCCCGCGCAGCGAGAAGCCGAGCCGGATCTCGACGACCTGACCGGACGTCGTCGGTCCCGCCCAGAGGAGGCCGAAGGGGCGCAGGGTCGTCGGCCGGATGTCCGCGAAGTCCAGGCGGGTGCTGCCCGGCATGAGGCGGCGGTCGTACCAGAGCATCTGCCGCCACGGGTGCGCGTCGCACTCGAGGTGGACGGCGAGCGGCGCGCCCTCGACGACGATCTCGCCCGCGGCCGTCCCCGGCCCAAGCGTCGCGAGGTGGGCGCGGAGCGGGACGGTCGCGCCGTACGGGATCGCCAGGCCGCCGAGCGAGAGGTCGACGACGAGGCGTGCGTCGGGGTGCGCGGGGAACGTGTAGCGGTGGACGGCGCTCTTGGGCCCGACCGTGACCTCGCACCGGACCCCGTTGCCGAGCGTGGCGGCGTAGTACCCGGGGGAGGCCTCCTCGTCGAGCAGGTCCCAGTGCCGGCCGAGCGCGTCGAGCGGCTCGAGCATGGGCGTGACGCGCATGTAGTTGTAGTACTTGCGGATCGCTCCCGTGCCGGACTGCTGGAAGTGCGTGACGCCCGACGCGACCGGGCGGTCGAACAGGGTGGTCGGCACGCCCTCGGTGCCGAGGTCGTACCGGCCGTACCCCGTCGGGTAGGCGCCCGAGTAGGCGCACGCCGAGACCATCCCGAGCGGGTGGGTGGCCCCCGGGTGGGTGTTCCCGACGAGCGGCTTGGGAGACCACCACGTCGCGGCGAGGCCGGTCGGCGCCGGGAGATCGGTCACACCCGTGCCCACGAACGGGTCCACGTGCTCGAGCACGCCCACCTCCCACCCGGACGCACGGCGACGCGCCCTGCTCCGGACGGTACGAGCGGGGTGTGTCGCGAGTGTTTCCTGCGGTTTCCTGCGCGTCACGACGCCGGGACGAGGTCAGGAGGTAGAGGGTGCCCCGGGTGGGATTCGAACCCACACTGGATCGGGTTTGAGCCGAACGCCTCTGCCGGTTGGGCTACCGGGGCGGTGCGCGGCGGGGCCGGTCACCGGGTCCGCAGCGCGTGCACCATCGAACCACACGTGCCCGCCTTCACGAGAATCACACTCCTCCGAGGGCGAAACGCGGGGGCGGCAGGGGGTACGGCGCACTACAGTGAACCCCGTGAGTGACCAGACAGCGCAGCCCGAGGACAAGCAGCCGCTCGACCTGCCCCCGATGATCGAGCCCGAGCCCGCCGCGACCCCCGCCCCGTCGGGCCGTCCCGCGCGCCGCGCGGTCGTCGCCGAGGACGAGGCCCTGATCCGTCTCGACGTGGTCGAGACGCTGCGCGACGCCGGGTTCGACGTCGTCGGCGAGGCCGGCGACGGCGCCACGGCGGTGAAGCTGGCGCTCGAGCTCAAGCCCGACGTCGTCGTCATGGACGTGAAGATGCCCGAGCTCGACGGCATCTCCGCCGCGGAGCAGATCGGCAAGGCGCACGCCGCGCCCGTCGTCCTGCTGACGGCGTTCTCGCAGGCGGAGCTCGTCGAGCGGGCGCGCGACGCGGGGGCCATGGCCTACGTCGTCAAGCCGTTCACGCCGGCGGACCTGCTGCCCGCGGTCGAGATCGCGATCTCGCGCTACTCCCAGATCACGGCGCTCGAGTCCGAGGTCGCGGACCTGGCGGAGCGCTTCGAGACGCGCAAGCGCGTGGACCGCGCCAAGGGTCTGCTCATGACCAAGATGGGCCTGTCGGAGCCGGAGTCGTTCCGCTGGATCCAGAAGACGTCGATGGACCGCCGCCTCACCATGCGCGAGGTCGCGGACGCCGTCATCGAGCAGGTCGGCGGCGCCTGAGCCCAGGTCGGCGACCGAGCAGCGGCCGTGGCGGGTGTCCTGAGCAGGACCTTTGTCACGGCGCCCCGGGCGGGCTATCGTCTTGGACTGGCGTCCAGCAGTTCCCGGGGCGGTGGACACGCGGTCGCCACGTAGTGCTCAGTCGACGGCCGACGGCGCCGTCCGAGCGACGTGGAACCATCTCGCGCCCCACGTCCCTCGGTGCCGTCGGTCCCACGGTGCGAACGAGGAGGAGCGCGGTGCGCCCAGCAGTGGAGGTCAGGCCCGCGGTCGGTGACGACCTGCCGGGGATCGCTGTGCTGTGCTCGGAGGCCCGACGCGAGTCGGCGTCGGGCGCCCAGATCTGCGCGCCCGACGAGGACCGGCTGGTCCGGCACCTGTCGGTGCTGCTGACGCTGCCCGGCGGCAACGTCCTCGTCGCCCTGCACGACGGCCGCCCCGTCGGTTTCGTGCTGGCGCGCGTGCTCGACCCGCACCTGTTCGCCGACGAGCCCAGCCTGTACGTCGAGGCCGTCTACGTCGGCGAGGACGCGCGCCGCCGCGGCGTGGGCCACGCGCTGCTCAGCGCCACCGCCGACCTCGCCGCCACCTCGGGCGCGACGCACGTCTACTCGGTGCCGATCCCCGGCTCTCGCGGCGTCCAGCGCTTCCTGGCTCGGCTCGGCTTCGGCCCGGTCGCGGGTCACCGCGTCGTGTCGACGGCGGTGCTCCAGCGCCGCCTCGCGGCCGACCTCACGCCCACCCGGCGGGGCACCCGGTCCCTCGAGGACCTCATCGCTCGTCGCCGCCGGGCTCGGACCGAGACGATGTCCGGCCCCGTCGACCTGCGCGAGTTCCAGGCGGAGTACCGCAGCCGCAGCGGCGTGGTGACACCGGTCGAGGCCCGCGAGACCCTGCCCGGCTGAGCGACGGCCGCCCACCGGCGGCCCGTGCGGGCCGCCGGGCTACGACGCGTCCTGGTCAGTCCAGGCTGAGGATCATGCACGTGAGGCGTGCCGTGCACACGCGACGCCCCGCGTCGTCGGACACCACGATCTCGTAGCTCGCCGTCGTGCGTCCCCGATGCACGGCGACGGCCTCCCCGTGGACCCAGCCGTCGCGCACCCCTCGGTGGTGCGTCGCGTTGACCTCGATCCCCACCGCGGCGCGCCCGGGCCCGCCGTGGAGCTGGGCGGCGATCGACCCGAGCGTCTCGGCGAGCACCACCGACGCGCCACCGTGCAGCAGCCCGGCGGGCTGCGTGTTGCCCGCCACCGGCATGCGCGCCGTGACGCGCTCGGCGCTCACTTCCCCCAGCTCGATGCCCATGCGCTCGATGAGCGTGCCCTCGGTGCGCAGGCCCATGGCCTCGTAGGCGTGGCGCGGGGCCTCGGCGGCCTCGGTCGCGGGGGGCGTGGGCGCGGTGGGGTCGGTGGCCCGGTCGGGGCCGTGCGTGTCGGTCATGGACTGTAGGTTGGCACCCGTGACGACCTCCGCGCGACCTCGCCTCCTGCTCATCGACGGACACTCCATGGCCTACCGCGCGTTCTTCGCGCTCCCGGCGGAGAACTTCTCGACGACCACGGGGCAGCACACGAACGCGGTGTACGGGTTCACGTCGATGCTCATCAACCTCCTGCGCGACGAGGAGCCGACGCACGTCGCCGTCGCGTTCGACGCGGGTCGCCAGTCGTTCCGCACGGAGATCCTCCCGAGCTACAAGGGGACGCGCGAGTCCTCGCCCGAGCCGTTCCGCGGCCAGGTCCCGCTCATCAAGGAGATCCTCGAGACGCTGCACATCCCGACGCTCGAGCGCGAGGGCTACGAGGCGGACGACATCTTCGCGACGCTCGCCACGCAGGGCGCGGCGGCCGGGATGGAGGTCCTCGTCTGCTCGGGCGACCGCGACTCGTTCCAGCTCGTCGGGCCCGACGTCACGGTGCTCTACCCCAAGAAGGGCGTCTCGGAGCTCGCGCGCATGGACAGCGCCGCGGTCGTCGAGAAGTACGGCGTGCCGCCCGAGCGCTACCCGGACCTCGCCGCGCTCGTGGGCGAGACGTCGGACAACCTGCCGGGCATCCCCGGCGTCGGCCCCAAGACCGCCGCGAAGTGGATCACGGCCTACGGCGACCTCGACGGCCTGCTCGACCACGCGGACGAGATCAAGGGCAAGGCGGGGGAGAACCTGCGCGCGCACCTCGACCAGGTCCGCCTCAACCGACAGCTCAACGCGCTCCTGCGCGACCTCGAGCTGCCCGTCGGCCCCGACGACCTCGCGACGCGCCCGTGGGACCGCGAGGCCGCCCACCGCGTGCTCGACGCCCTGGAGTTCCGGGCCCTGCGCGACCGGTTGTTCGCGATCGCCCCCGAGGGCGAGGTCGAGGCCGAGGCGGGGTTCGACGTCACGCTCGCCGACGTCCTGCCGGGCGGCCTGGGCGCGTGGCTCGCCGAGCGCGGCGCGCGCCCGCTGGGCGTCGAGGTGGCCGGCAAGGCCGTGCCGGGCGGCGGGGACGCGTGGGGCCTCGCGGTGTCCGACGACGCCGGGGCGGCCGTCGCGCTCGAGCTCGCCGACGTGGCGGGTGCCGACGACGAGGCGCTGGCCGCGTGGCTCGCGGACCCGGAGCGCCCCAAGGTCGTGCACGGCGCGAAGTCCGCCTGGCACGAGCTCGCGGCGCGCGGCTACGACCTCGCGGGCGTCACGTTCGACACCGAGCTCGCCGCCTACCTGTGCCACCCCGACCAGCGCGGCTACGACCTCGGCGACCTCGTCGTGCGGCACCTGCACCGCGAGCTGCGCCCCGACACCGAGGCGGGCAACGACGCGCAGGGTGCGCTCGACCTCTCGCTCGACGGCAGCGGCGAGCAGGAGCGCGACGCGGTGCGCGCGCTCGCCGTCGCGCAGCTCGGCGAGGTCCTCGCGGGCGAGCTCGAGGACCGCGGAGCCACGACGCTCCTCTCCGAGCTCGAGCTGCCGCTCTCCCAGGTGCTCGCGCGCATGGAGCAGCGCGGCATCGCGGCGCACGTCGAGTACCTGCGCGAGCTCGAGCAGCACTTCGGCGACCTCGTCGCGACGGCCGCGGCCGAGGCGTACGCGGTGATCGGGCGCGAGGTGAACCTGGGCTCGCCCAAGCAGCTCCAGGAGGTCCTGTTCGACCAGCTCGGCATGCCCAAGACGAAGAAGATCAAGACGGGCTACACGACCGACGCGTCGGCGCTCGCGGACCTCTTCGTGAAGACCCAGCACCCGTTCCTCGAGCACCTTCTCGCGCACCGCGACGCCTCGCGCCTGCGCCAGACGGTGGAGGGCCTGCTCAAGTCCGTCGCGGACGACGGACGGATCCACACGACGTTCCAGCAGACCATCGCGGCGACCGGACGCCTCAGCTCGACCGACCCGAACCTCCAGAACATCCCGATCCGCACGGAGGCGGGCCGCCGCATCCGGCGCGCGTTCGTCGTCGGCGAGGGCTACGAGACGCTCATGACCGCCGACTACAGCCAGATCGAGATGCGCATCATGGCGCACCTGTCGGGCGACGAGGGCCTCATCGAGGCGTTCCGGTCCGGCGAGGACCTGCACTCCTACGTCGGGTCGCGCGTGTTCGAGGTCCCGGCGGCCGCGGTGACGCCCGCGATGCGCTCGAAGATCAAGGCGATGTCCTACGGCCTGGCGTACGGGCTGTCGGCGTTCGGACTGTCGCAGCAGCTCACCATCGAGGTGGGCGAGGCGCAGAAGCTCATGGACGACTACTTCGAGCGCTTCGGCGGCGTGCGCGACTACCTCACGGGCGTCGTCGACGAGGCACGCGCCACGGGCTACACGGCGACCATCCTCGGGCGCCGTCGGTACCTGCCCGACCTCACGAGCGACAACCGTCAGCGACGCCAGATGGCGGAGCGCATGGCCCTCAACGCGCCGATCCAGGGCAGCGCGGCCGACATCATCAAGGTCGCGATGCTCAACGTGCAGCGCGCGATCGACGAGCGCGGGCTGCGCTCGCGGCTGCTCCT
Organism: Cellulosimicrobium sp. I38E; assembly: GCF_001647255.1. Lineage (NCBI taxonomy): Bacteria > Bacillati > Actinomycetota > Actinomycetes > Micrococcales > Promicromonosporaceae > Cellulosimicrobium > Cellulosimicrobium sp. I38E. The sequence goes on along the minus strand of NZ_LUAZ01000038.1, from coordinate 1,004 downwards.
CCAGGTGCACGACGAGCTCGTGGTCGAGGTCGCACCGGGCGAGCGCGACGTGGTCGAGGAGGTGCTGCGCACGCAGATGGGCGCGGCGGCGGACCTCGACGTGCCGCTCGACGTCTCGGTCGGCGTCGGCGCCACGTGGCACGAGGCGGGTCACTGACCCGGGCACGTCAGCCCGGGAGGCGCGTGCGGAAGATCGCGGTCCCGGGCAGATAGGCGCCGCGCACCGGCCCCCAGCCGCCCCACACCTCGGTGTTGTCGGCCGGCCACTCGGGCTCGACGACGTCGAGCAGCTCCAGCCCGGCGGCGACCACCTCGCGCACGTGGTCGCCCAGGGTGCGGTGGTACTCCGCGTAGACGACGCGGCCGGCGTGGTCGGTCTCGACGTAGGGCCGGCGGTCGAAGTAGGAGCGGTTCGCGGTCAGCCCGTGCTCGCTCGGGTCGTCGGGAAAGGCCCAGCGGGTGGGGTGCGTGACGGAGAACGTCCACGTGCCACCGGGCCGCAGGACGCGCGCGACCTCGCGGTGGATCGCGTCGGCGTCGGGGACGAACGGGATCGCGCCGAACGACGTGAACGCGACGTCGAAGACGTCGTCCGCGAACGGCAGGCGGCGCGCGTCCGCCTGGACCGCCGGGACCCGGACCCCCGTGGCCCGGTCGAGCGCCGTCCCCGCGGCGAGCATCCCCCGGGAGACGTCCGTCGCGACCACGTGCGCCCCCTGCGTCGCGAGCCAGCGCGAGCACTGGGCCGCGCCTGCGCCGACCTCGAGCACGCGGAGTCCCGCCACGTCGCCGAGCAGCCGGGCGTCGCGCTCCCGCAGCCCCTCGGGGCACCAGCAGAAGTCGGCGGCGCCGAGGAACGCCCCGTGCTCGTCGAGGTACTCGACGGCGTTCGCGTCCCACCACCCCCGCCCGGCGTTCCCACCCTCGGCGGCGGGCACGTCGCGGTAGCCGGCGTCGGCCGTCGGCCCGGGCGGGGCGACGTCGTGCGGGGCGGGGACCTGGGG